>JBGSVS010000596.1:0-11871 GCA_041752895.1 Tabrizicola sp. | reverse complement strand
CACCGCCCTCATCGGCCTCATCGCCCTGCGCCTGGCTTGGCCCCTCACCCTCGCCCTCGCCGCCGTGATCTTCGCCGCCGCCTGGGGCCCCCGCTTCCCCGCCTTCGACCCCCTCTGGCTCGTCTGGACCGGCCTGGCCGAGACGCGGCCCATGATGGGCGACTACGTCCCCCTCATCCCCTGGGCCGCCCCCGCCCTCGCCGGGATCGCCGCCGCCAAAGCCCTGAAACTCGACCAATGGCGCGGCACCCCACCCTCCCGCCTGACCCACGCCCTCACCTTCCCCGGCCGCCATTCCCTTGTCATCTACCTCGTCCACCAGCCCATCCTTTTCGGCCTCTTCAACGCCTGGGTCTGGCTCCACTCCTGACGCTTCCCCTTCCCCCCGCTTTCCGCTAATCCGGGCCGCAAATCTGGAGTCCCGCCGATGAAGTTCACCCTGTCCTGGCTGAAAGATCACCTCGACACCGACGCCAGCGTCGATGCGCTGGCCGAGGCGCTGACCGACCTTGGCCTTGAAGTCGAAGGCGTCGAGGACCCCACCGCGCAGCTCGGCCCCTTCCGCATCTGCCGGGTGATCGAGGCCGTCCAGCACCCCAACGCCGACCGCCTGAGGGTCTGCCGGGTGGAGACCTACCCCGAAGGCCCCGGTGGCCGCACCGAAGAGATTCAGGTCGTTTGCGGCGCACCCAACGCGAAAACCGGCCTCATCGGCGTCTTCGCGCCCCCCGGCACCCATGTCCCCGGCACCGGCGTCGACCTGAAACCCGGCAACATTCGCGGCGTCGATAGCAACGGCATGCTCTGCTCCGAACGCGAGTTGATGCTCTCGGAAGATCATGACGGCATCATCGAACTGCCCGCCGATGCTCCCCTGGGGGTGCGCTACATCGACTATCGCGGCCTCAATGACCCGGTGTTCGAGGCAAAAGTCACCCCCAACCGCCCCGATGCCCTTGGCATCCACGGCATGGCCCGCGACCTCGCCGCGCGCGGCATGGGAACGCTTAAAGCCGTGACCGCCACCCCGGTCACTGGCAGCTTCCCCACCCCCATCGCCGTCCACATCGCGCCTGAGCTGAAAACCAAAGGCTGCCCCCACTTCGCCGGTCGCCTGATCCGTGGCGTCAAGAACGGCCCCTCGCCCGACTGGATGCAGGCCCGCCTCAAGGCCATCGGCCTGCGCCCGATCTCGGCGCTGGTGGACATCACCAACTACTTCACCTTCGGCCTGAACCGCCCCCTGCACGTCTTCGACGCCGCCAAGGTGAAGGGCGACCTCCACATCCGCCCCGCGAAGGACGGTGAAACCCTGCTGGCGCTCGACGGCAAGACCTACACCTTGACCCCCGGCCAGATGGTCATCGCCGATGACCACGGCCCGGAATCCCTCGCCGGGATCATGGGCGGCGAAGCCTCCGGCTGCACCCCGGACACCACCGACGTCTTCCTGGAATCCGCCTGGTGGGACCCGATCACCATCGCCGCCACCGGCCGCGCGCTGAAGATCAACTCCGACGCCCGCTACCGCTTTGAACGCGGCGTGGACCCGGCCTTCACCCTCCCCGGCCTCGAACTCGCCACCCAGATGATCCTCGACCTCTGCGGCGGCGAGGCGGGAACCGTGGTGCAAGACGGCACCCCGATCGACCCGACCCGGACCTACCAGCTGAACCCCGCCCGGGTCATCAGCCTGGTCGGAATGGACATCCCGGAACCCACCCAGCGCGCCACGCTGGAAGCCTTGGGCTTCACCCTCAACGGCAACGCCGTCACCCCGCCCACCTGGCGCCCCGATATCCTCGGTGACGCCGACCTGATCGAAGAAGTCGCCCGCATCGCGAGCCTGACGAAACTGCAAGGCGCACCGATGGCTCGCCAGCTTCCCGGCGTGCCCCGCCCGATCCTGACGCCGCTCCAGGTCCGCGAACGCACCGCCCGCCGCACCATCGCGGCCTTGGGCTACAACGAGGCCGTCACCTACAGCTTCATCGACGCCAAATCTGCCGCCCTCTTCGGCGGCGGCTCCGAGGCCGTCCGCGTGGAAAACCCTATCTCCTCCGAGATGACTCACCTCCGCCCCGACCTCCTCCCCGGCCTCCTTGCCGCAGCCGCCCGCAACCAGGCCCGCGGCTTCATGGACCTGTCCCTGTTCGAGATCGGCCCCGCTTTCCAGGGTGGTGAACCCGGCGACCAGCACCTGCAAGCCGCAGGCCTTCTGGTCGGGGCAGCCGCCCAGCGCGACCCCCACGGCAGCCGCCGCATGGTCGATGTCTTCGATGCCAAGGCCGATGCCGAAGCGGTGCTGTCCGCCCTTGGCGCACCGTCACGCGTCCAGATCACCCGCAAGACGGCCGACTGGTGGCACCCCGGCCGCTCTGGCGTGATCGGCCTTGGGCCGAACGTTATGGCCACTTTCGGCGAAGTCCACCCGCGCGTCCTGCAAGCGATGGACGTCAAAGGCCCAGCCGTCGCCTTCACCATCCTGATCGCTAACGTCCCCGCGCCCAAGGTGAAGACCCCCACCCGCCCGGCGCTAGCGATCAGCGACCTGCAAGCGGTGGACCGCGACTTCGCTTTCGTTGTGGATACCAAGGTTGAGGCCCTTACGGCGGTCAACGCCGCCCAGGGTGCAGACAAGGCCCTGATCGAATCCGTCCGCGTCTTCGACCAGTTCACCGGCGACAAGGCCGAGGCGCAGATGGGTGCGGGCAAGAAGTCCATCGCCCTGACCGTCCGCCTGCAACCCACCACCGCAACCCTGACCGAAGCCGAGATCGAAGCCGTGTCGGCCAAGATCATCGAAAAAGTCACCAAAGCGACAGGCGGCACGCTCCGGTCCTAACCGCCGCTCATCGCGTGTCTTCGACGCTCTTCGCTGGACCACCGCCCAGCGAGGAGCGCACGAAATGCGACGATTAGCTTTTTCAAAATGATGCCCGCTGATTTGGCGGTAGCCTTCAAAAGCATCAATCTGAGCCTGCCAGTTTGGTTTTTTCCGCGGCCTTTAACTCTTGCGCAATGGCTTTTGCCAAGTCCTCAACGGCGGGCTTGGTCGTCGTCATCATCGTTTCAAGAGCTTCGGAAACACTTGTCTCTTGCCGCTCCTGATAGAGAAGAAACCCTAGAGTTGCTGTTGAAACAGTGAGCAAGCCGATCACGACATTTTTCATCAACTCGTTCATCCTCCGCTCGTGAACTTGGATCGTCACTGGTGCCCAGCAAGAGTCCGGCACACCTTTCCCGTACTTTGCATGAGCGGCGTTACTGAAGAACCGCCAAACCTCCCTACTTCTTCGCCCGCCAGGTCCCCAGCCACGCCCCGATCCGCCCGAAGAACCCCCGCGCCTCTTTGCGGGCGTTTTCTACCCGTGCGCCCGCCGCATCAAACGTCTCGCCCACATCGGCCAAAGCCGGGTCCACCATCCGCTCGCGGAACTGCAGCCACATCTTGCGGATCATGAAGATCGCGAAAGCGAGGAAGGTCAGCAGGATAATGTTGACCCAAGGGATCAACGTCACGTCCGGCCCCTCGACCGGCGTGATCGAAACCGCGTTCGGGAAAGCCGAGACCAAAGGAATCCGCCAGCCATAGTGCGTGACGGCCACCCATTGCGGAGCAGCCGCGGTCGAGCGGAAGTTCGTCGCCTCGGCCTGCAGCGTGCTGGAATCCCATTTGAAATAGGGCGGCCAGAACCAGCCGGTATCCTCATTCCGGTAGACCATCACCGACGAGCCGTCGGGATAGACCGCGTCGATAAATCGGATGTCGCGGGTGGTGCTGGTCTCAGCCCCGGTGCCAGTGTCCTCGATCGAATAGAAGATCCAGTTCGCGCCGATCTGCGTGATCCGGTTCCCGGTATCGACGATCCGCACGATATCGCGCTGCGGCAAGGTGTAGTGCAGGAACAGCGCGACAATCACCAGCGCCAGAATCCGCAGCCCCCACTTGATCTTGGTCCACATGGCCGCGTCCTTTCAGGTCCAGTTGACGAAGTAGATCGTAGCCAGGAAGGCGACGGTCGGAACAACATAGATAAGCCACAGCAGGCGCTTTTTCAGCCCCTTGTCGTATTGAACCATCCCCGCCTCGATGAAGGCCCGCCGCTCGTCCTGCGGAACGCCCTCCCGCGCGGGGTCGGTGTCCCATTCCTTCTCCAGCTTTTCGCGCCGCACCGACCGCGAATAGACCCCGGTCACGAAATAGATGATCGTCAGCCCGACATACATGACGAAGGCAAGTCGCAACCATCCCATCTAGCGTCTCCCTCCCCAAGGTCCCACCACCGGGCGTGAGGGCTTCGGCCCCTCCGCCATCTGCGGCCGGTGCAGCTCATCCATCGACGGCTCTGGCCCGAATAACGCCGTCCGCGCGCCTTCCCGGTCCACCTGATACTCCCGCGCCAGGAAATCCGCCACATAGGTCTTCTTGCGGTCCGACCACGTCGCGTAAGCTGAGTAGAACAGCTCCTTGTGGACGATGAACATCTGCCGCACGTCCATCGCCGACAGCTCCGTCAGCAGCATGTTCACCAGGTCGCGGTCCGGCCCCTTGCCCCTCAAGGTATAGAAATACGCCGGATGCTCCGAGGTGATCTTCGGCCAGGGCCCCCCCGCCTCCACCCAGCGCAACAGGGCCGCCAGCCCCAGAAACTCCTCCGGCAAAGCCGAACCCAGCTTGTAGGCCACCTTCCGCAACTCTGTCCGTCGAGCATCCCCGACCTCGATCCCCAGCCGGTCCGCCGCGTCCACCAGGATGAAGTCCATCTTCTGCCGCAGGATCGCCGCCGCATCGGTGCCCCTGGCCTGCACGATGGGCTCCACCAGCCCGTTCCGCTCCAGCCAGTCGGCAATCTGGTTGCGGTGGTCCAGGTCCATCACCTGCGCCACCGGCACCTCGCCCAGCGACTGCCAGTCCAGCGTCGAGATCGCCGCCGGATAGCGCACCCCCTGAAAGATGTAGACCCCGCCGAAATGGCTGGTCCAGAAGTTCGACTGCTGGAACGTCATCGCCGGCAGATGGATCGGCACCCGCGTCACGTCGCCCGTCTTCTTCGCCAGCCCGATCATCTCGGCCACCAGCACATCATCGCGCCACCCGTCCGGCTCCTGCCGGAACCGCTCGATCAGCTTCGCCAGCTTCCCCGCATCCGCCACATGCCCGCCGATCGTATCCGCCTCGACCGTCACCTGCCGGATGTCGAACAGCTTGGCCGGCGTGTCGAACGCGTAGACCGAGTTCTGCAACTCCCCCGCCACCGCATCCCGCGCGGTCAGCGCAAACAACTGCGCCTCGTTCTTCTCGATGAACTGCGTCAGGATCCCCCGGCTGGTGGAGAACTTGATGTTCAGCAAAGGCGCATCCTTCTGCGCCGTGGTCAGCAAGATAAACTGACGGTTCGCCCCGTTGGGGTTGAGGTAGAGGTCGTCATCAAGCTCATCCCCGATCTCGGGCGAATAGCCGGACAGGTCGATGTGGAAATCGTCGAGCTTGGTCGTCTTGCCCGTCAGATGCTTGAGCGCCCGGTTGTAGCGTTCGACAAGGGCGGGCGAGGAGACCTCGATCAGGTTCCCGAACATGAGACCGCGTTGGATGAGGCGTTTCATATATCTACACTTCACAGTTCATGACGTTTAGAAGCATGCTCTCTGTACCCACGTCACAACCTTCGATCTACACAAGTCATCAATGTGTGGCTCAAACATATCGGATGGCGAAGCACTCATCATGCTTTTGATGACGAAATTTCCATCGACACCCATCAAATTACTGTATTCGAAGATTAACTGGTACGTTTCGGATGAGGCTGGGATTGCAACGCCGTCAGCAGTGAAAGCCTGATGGAAGCCAAGTGGTGGGTATGGCGACCAAATGGTGCGATTTACACCGCCGAGAAACACAAGTGGGCAAGCTGAATAGCATGAATCAGAAAGAGTGGTATTCAATCCCCTTTCTCGGATCGTAATCCCAGCAATAATGGCGTCCTTGACGCTACCCCCGCCACTTCCAAGAACTACTTCTTCGGTCTCGGGATTGGAGAGCAGCCACGCCTCTAGATCGTTTGCAAAACCAAGCTCGATATCACCGAGAATCCACAATCGGTTTCCATCTTGCTTGAACTTTGCCCGCCCGACGCCTGACCCAACAAACGCTGTGCTATCAATTTCCAGCTTACCAACGCAATTTAGGTTCCAAATCTCTGCAACCTCATCGGACGGTAGTTCCGTAAGGTACTTTGCTGCAACCGCCCAGTTTGAGAGAGAGTGCGAGTAGAGCATCAACTCAATCAGTTCGTCTTCGGTCATTGTCTCTGACAGCTCCGGTTCTGGCATTACCTCCAGATGTCGAATCGTGTCTTCAAGTCCAAGCAGGCGACCGGCGATAGCGCATTTATGACGGTTTGCATCTAACTCATTGTAAATCGAGCCCAGATGCGAAGACGCGCCACGCTCAATTCCATAATCCCATAGGAACCGCGAACGTGCCTCAACATCCCTGATAGCCTCCTCCCACCCTTTGGCATCAGCAGAGCCAACCATGCAAAGTGTGACTAAGACAATGCGAAGAGTTCCAACATTCAGAAGCCCGCTCATCACCCCTTCCCCCCCTCATCCACCATCCGCATCCCCAACCGCCGGTTCAGCTCCTGCGCCTTAACCAGGCAGACGAACCCCAGCACCGGCCCCCACAGCAGCGCGAACAGCGCCGACCGCCCCAAGAAGAACCCCACCCGCTCCAACGGAGCCGCCAGGACCCCTGCCCAGACCCCCTCATTGATCGCCGCATAAAGCCCGGCCGCCAGCACGGCCCCCACGACCAGCGCCACCAATGCCGTCACTCTCACCGCCCGCGCAAGCGCTCCCTGAGACCGGTTCCCCCGCCCCACCAGTCCCCCCGGCAGCCAAGCCACCAGCGCGCACAACCCCGCCAGCGGCAGGATCGAATTCCACAGGGTCAGGGTCAGCGCCTCGTTCACTTCTTCTCCAGATACCGGCGCTTCGCCTCTTCCGTCCGGCCAAAGTCGCGCACCATTCCCTGAATGGCCACCTCGTCCGACTTGTCGGCATAGCGGAACTCAGAGTCGGCGTAGCGGTTGATCTCCTGGATCACCATCTCGACCGAGATTGGCGTCATCAGCCCCCGGATCATGCCCAGCTTCTCGTCATAGGGCTTGAAGAGGAAGAGGTCTGGCTCCTCCATCCATTCATCCGGCAGTTCAAAGTCCATCGCCCGGACCTTCACCGCATCGGTGATGTTCTTGATCGCCCGGCCCGTGAACCGCTCATCCGCCTGCTGGATCGCCTTGAGGTAAGCCCCCATCTTCGCCAGCGTGTCCAGCTTGCCGATCTCGCCCGACACCCGGTCCCAGACCTTCAGCAGCCCCTCCTCATGCGGCTTCGAGTGCCCCTCGAAGCTGGCGGCCACAGCCTTCTTGATCTCTTGCGCGGCAAACAACTCATGCTCCCCCACCGGGATCGCATGGTTCTTGCCCAGAAGAAGCGAGAGGATATCAATGTAATCCTCCCGGCTTTGCGGCCCATCCACCAGAAACCGCGCCCCGGCCCGTTGCCGCAAGGCGTCGTCCACATTCTCCGGGTAGTTCGAGAACATGCCAAACGTGCAGTTCCCCCGCACCACTGTCCCCGCCCCCGCGAAGGCCTGCATGAAGACCGCCGTCACCTCCTGCTGACCGGCCGAGGACTGCCGGTCCCCCCGCTTGCCCGCCACCTGGTCGATGTCGTCGATGGTGCCAAACCCGATGACCGAAGGGTCCAGCACCGCATCGATAAACGCCTTGGCGTTCTGCCCCGACTTGCCCTGATAGCTGTCGATCTGGTCGATCGAGAAGTTCTGGTACCGGAACGGATACCCCGCCACCTTGCAGTAATCGTTCAGAAGTCCCGCCATCATCTGGATCAGCGTGGTCTTGCCCGTCCCCGGCTTCCCGTCCCCCATGAAGGTGAAGATGAACCCGCCAAGTTCCGCAAACGGGTTCAACCGGCGTTCAAAATCATAGGCCATCAGCATCTTCGACAGCCGCAGGCTCTGGTACTTGGCGATGTGGTTCCCCACCACCTCATGCGGTTTCTTGAAGGCCATGGCGATCATACCGCCCTTCGCCGCCTTCGCCGGCTTGAACCCCGAAAGCGTCAGCCCATCCGCCTCAACCTTCCACGACCCGGCGGTAAACACAGACGTCCGCGCGCCATTCTCCGCCCGGATCTGCACCTTCTTCATCAGCGCTTCCGCAAAGGCCGACACCACCGCCACCAGCTTCACATCATCCGTCGCCAGCGCGCCGATGTCCTGGTCCAGCTCCCACAACGCCCCCTGCAGCGCCAGCGGAGCATTATCCGTCAGAACCTCCTCCACCTCGCCCAACTCGACGGTGGAAGACCCCACATGCGGCGCAATGAGATACGCCAGCGCATTGCCAAAGGTGAACAGCACCACCAGCGCCTCACCCGCCAGCAACTCCCCGAACTCCCCCCGCCGAGGTTCCGGCACCCGCCCCTCCAGGTTCGCCCGCTTCAACTCCGCCAGCCCCGACTGCGCCGAGAACGTCTCCCCCATCGCCAGCGCAATCGCCAGCGACCGCCGCAACGCATTCAGACAAGCCGCCTGGACCGGAGACACCAGCCCATCCCCCAACCCTTCAATCCGCTCCGCCAGCCGCACGCCCCCCGGACGGGCCGTCGTCCGAGTCGCCATCCCCGGCACCGTCGACCGGAACGTCGGCCGTGTCCCAACCCCAGGAGACCGCTCCGGCTGCACCGCCACCACCAAAGGCTTCGCCAACCGCGGCGCGTGATCGAACCCGAAGACCATCCCCAGCGCCGCCTCATACTGCGCCCGGATCGTCTCTTCCTTCAGCTCCATCGTGTCGCGCGTGCTCATCCAAAAGCCCTCATTCTATGTCCACAAATATCCCGGGGTCCGGGGCAGCGCCCCGGCGGCCAGCCAAGATTACAACGTCGGAATCAACCGCCCCCCGGCCCCCACGACGAACTTCCGCAAGCCCTGCAACCCCTTCGGGTCCTGCTCCACCAGCACCTGATACGGCTTCTCCGGCAGAATGATCATCCGGTCCTGCCGCGTGGCCCCCAACTCGGCCCCCGCCACCGGGTCCAGCTTGTAGACCTGCCGCCCCACGGTCGAGAACCACCCGTCCTTCACCGCCTCCTCGCGGTCGGACACCAGATCCTCCACCGTCCAGACCAGCGCCCAATCCTCGCCTTCAGGCGCTTTCGCCCCCTCCAGCACCTTGGAAATCGGCCCCGACTGCAGCGTGAAGCTCGCCGAATACATCGGCCCCAGAATGATCCGCCGCAGCCGTTTCGGGTGCAGGTCCGCGAAATCCTTGTCGAACCCCGTCGCAATCGTCAGCA
The DNA here is from genome assembly GCA_041752895.1 of Tabrizicola sp. Taxonomy (GTDB): domain Bacteria; phylum Pseudomonadota; class Alphaproteobacteria; order Rhodobacterales; family Rhodobacteraceae; genus Tabrizicola. The sequence continues at coordinate 2,481 of JBGSVS010000596.1, read as the reverse complement.
GCTTCAAGCCCCCCACCGACTGCGCCATCAGCGCCGCCTGCGCCTGCGGCCAGCGATAGGCATCGTTCAGGATCGGCCGCTTGCCAGAATCCTCCAAGTCCATGAGGTAGACCACCGGCAAGTTGACCTGAGTATCCCAGACCGCCCAATGCACCAAGAAATGCCGCCGCGCGCCCAGATCCTCGATCCACTGCGCATCCGGGTCGTTCCGCGCCCAGAACATCCCCCCCGCCGCCAGCGCCTCATAGTAGTACCGCTGCGACAGCGCGAACTGCAGCGCCGTGGGGATCGTCTGTTCGCCGACGATCTGCCGCACCATCCGGTCCTTGAGCTCCGTCTCCGAAGGCATCCCGGCCAGATGCTTCTCCGCCTGTTGGGCATCGACCGCCATGGTCATCAGCTCCTGCGCCACCGGAAACCCGCTCTCATGCCGGTCGATGGTCAGGCGCGGAGCCGTCTCCCCCCGCCCGGTCATCAGATACTTGTGGTTCAACGCCCGGAACGTCGCCGCCACCGCCTTGAGGTAGACCCCCAGCAGCCGAGCCTCGGTCCGCGTCAGCTTCCCCTCCGCCTCCACCTCCGCCGCCACCCGGCCCAGATGCCCGCTGATCTTGTCGAACTTGGCAAAGTAGCGCCGCGCGACGAACGTGTCGTACAGCTCGTGATGATCCGAAGTGAGGACGTCTTTGACGGTGGGGTCAGGCATTGCGATCCTTGCCGTTCCGATCTACCCAATAGTACCATCGATTGAACGGACCCAGTGTCGCGCGAATGTGCACTGCGCCGTTCCTTTGCGACCTCAGCTGTCCTCGCTTGTTGGCAGCTCTGAACGCTGTCCAAAGCACCAGCAAAAGGCCTACCATGACGAGTAACCAGGCAGCCGAAACTGCCCAGCTGTCCGAAGCTACGCCAGCGGCCTGAGAGCCTAGCCAGAGAAAGGCTCCCAAGACGAACGATCCGGAACCCGCTAGGGCCGTCCAAAGGATCTGGTCCTTGAACCTCATTCCCCATACGCGATCTTGTCGTGCTTCTCGACAATCGTCGCGAACCGCCGGGCAAAGCGCTCATCCGCCTTCGCCTTCTGCTCCAGGATCGCCCTAGCGAACACCATGTGCCCCTCATGCGCTTCCAGCATGTCGGCCATCTTGTCGTTCGTCGCCGCCCCAATCGCCGCCATCGCGGTCTGGGCTTCCTGGTCGGTCTTCACCCCAATCTCGTTGATCCGGTGCGCCACGTCCTGCTGCTGGGCGGTCTTCAACGACGAGGTCAGCGCGTCATACAGCACCACCCGCTGCTTGGTGTCCGTCTGCAGCTTGTTGATCAGAACCAGCTGCGTCGCCGCCTGGTTCTGCAACGAATCCACCCAGGTCTTGCCCTTCTCGATGTACCGCTCCAGCGTCTGCGACTTCGCCAGCTTCACCTGCTCGTCCTGCACCAGCCCGTTGTGCTTGGCGTTCAGCGTCGCAAGCTCCGTCTCCAGCTTGGTCCGCGCCGCCGCATCCTGCTCGACCGCGATCTTGTTCTCCAGCTCGATCAGCCGGGGGTCGAGTGCGGCAACCTCGGCCCGCACCGCCTCCAGCGCACCGACCGTCTCTTCACGCTCGACCAGCGTCCCGGCAAGGTTCGCCTCGACCTTGGTCTTCTGCCCGTTCAACAGGTCCAGCTGCCCCTGCAACAGCTTCACGATCACGTCCGACTTGGAAATCAGGTCCTGCAGCTTGTCATCGACCGTCGCCGCGCGCATCCGCTCTTGCCGCATCGATTCGGCCTTGGCAGACGAAAACATGCCGATGAACGACTCCATCCCGGTCTTCGTCCGCATCTCGTTGAACTCGGCCGAGAAACCTGCCGTCACATCGTCCAGCCCCATGATCAGTTCCGCGATGTTCGCGTTCATGATGTCGGTGTGTTTGTTCACATCCTCCAGCGTGGCGTTTTCCACGTCCAGCGTGACACCCTGGTCAAGCTTGGACCGCGCCGCCTCGATCCGGTCAGTGATCGCACTGATCTTCGCCTGCGCCTCGGCGACCTGCGCCTGGCTTTCCTTGATCTGCGTATCGAAATCGGCCATCCGACCCTCCGTTGAACCACGTTTGCATCACATAATGATGTAACAGAGAATTACATCATCCCGGCGCGGGTTTTTCGGACACCGGCCAACGGCACAAGTCTTGCAGCAACTGACCCCGCTCGCCAAGTGCGGAATCCGCCGCACCCGCATTTGCTCTTTTCCCAAATACTCTGGGGGTTTGGGGGTGAAACCCCCATTGGCCGAGGAGGAGGCGAAGGCCGACGACGAGAGGAAAGTCCTGCGCGTCAGCGCTCCGTGAAAAACCCGCCTGGGTCAGACCGGAATGTTGTCGATCAGCCGCACGCCATCGACCCAGGCCGCCGCCAGCATCCGGCGCGGGCGGCGCGGGTCGTCCGAGGGCATCAGCGTCTCGGCATCGCGCAGCTCGATGTATTCCACCCGCTCGAACC
>JBGSVS010000595.1:0-5051 GCA_041752895.1 Tabrizicola sp. | reverse complement strand
AACCGCCCTGCCGCCCGCGACAACCTGCCACGAGATCACACATCCGGCATGGCTCACCGCCCGCGCCCGACGGTGCCACTGACCGGAGAGAAACGGAGAGGGAAGCATGGCTCTGCTCAGCTTCGAACGAAAATACCGCGTGCCGGGAGGCACGCTAATCGGGGGCAACCTGTTCGACTTCTGGGTCGGCCCCTTCTACGTCGGGTTCTTCGGAGTCCTGACCTTTTTCTTTGCAGTGCTTGGCACTGTGCTGATCCTCTACGGGGCGGTGCTGCAAGGCACCTGGAACCCATGGCTGATCTCGATCAACCCGCCGCCCGTCGAAATGGGGCTTGCAATGGCGCCGCTGCGTGAAGGCGGGCTGTGGCAGATCATCACCATCTGCGCCATCGGTGCCTTCGTGACCTGGGCGCTGCGTGAGGTGGAAATCTGCCGCAAGCTGGGCATGGGCTATCATGTGCCCGTTGCCTTCGGCTTCGCGATCTTCGCCTACGTCACGCTGGAAGTGATCCGGCCGGTCCTGATGGGGTCCTGGGGCTATGCCTTCCCCTACGGGATCTGGACGCACCTCGATTGGGTGTCGAACACCGGCTACACTTACGGGAACTTCCACTACAACCCGGCGCATATGGTCGCGGTGAGCTTCTTCTTCACCACGGCCCTGGCTCTGGCCCTGCATGGCGCGCTGATCCTGTCGGCGGCCAACCCTGAAAAGGGCCGCGAAATGCGGACGCCCGACCATGAGGACACCTATTTCCGTGACCTGATCGGCTATTCGGTCGGCACCTTGGGCATCCACCGTGTCGGTCTTCTTCTGGCGCTGAACGCCGTCTTCTGGTCGGCGATCTGCATCGTGATCTCGGGCACGATCTGGTTCGACCAGTGGGTCGTCTGGTGGGACTGGTGGCTGCAACTGCCCTGGTGGGCAGGGATCGAAGGAGGCGTAAATGGCTGAGTATCAGAACATCTTTACCCAAGTTCAGGTGCGCGGTCAGCCCGAAATGGGGATGACCGAAGAGGTGGAGCTGTCGAACCGGACCACGGGGGCGAGCTTTTCGTCGCTGGCGGGCTGGTTCGGCAACGCCCAGCTTGGCCCCATCTATCTGGGCACGATGGGGGTGATCTCGCTGGCCGCAGGCCTTGCGTGGTTCGTCACCGTCGGCGGCTGGTACTGGTATCAGGCGGGCTTCAACCCGGCTGTGTTCCTGCGCGACCTCTTCTGGTTCAGCCTGGAACCGCCAGCCGAGGAATATGGCCTGGGCTTCGCGCCGATCGCCGAGGGGGGGCTCTGGATCATCGCCAGCTTCTTCCTTCTGGTCAGCGTCTGCGCCTGGTGGGTCCGCACCTATCTGCGGGCGCAGGCCCTTGGGATGGGCAAGCACGTCAGCTGGGCCTTCGCTTCGGCGATCTGGCTGTTCCTGGTGCTGGGCCTTTTCCGCCCGATCCTGATGGGCAGCTGGAGCCACGCCGTCCCCTACGGCATCTTCAGCCACCTCGACTGGACCAACAACTTCTCGCTGCAATACGGCAACCTGTTCTACAACCCGTTCCACGCTCTCAGCATCGCTTTCCTGTACGGGTCGGCGCTTCTGTTCGCGATGCACGGGTCGACGATCCTGGCCGTCAGCCGCTTTGGTGGCGACCGGGAGCTTGAGCAGATCGTCGACCGTGGCACCGCGTCCGAACGGGCGGCTCTCTTCTGGCGCTGGACCATGGGGTTCAACGCGACGATGGAGGGGATTCACCGCTGGGCCTGGTGGTTTGCCGTGCTGGTCACGCTGACCGGCGGCATCGGCATCCTGCTTACCGGCACGGTCGTCGACAACTGGTATGTCTGGGCACAGGAACACGGCTACGCGCCGCTTTGATTGAGGGAAGATCATGTCTGACAAACCCTACTTCCACGAACCGAACAACGCGATCCACCTGCGGGTCTGGGCGCTTGGCCAGATGGTCTGGGGGGCGTTCCTTGCTGGTGCGTTCCTGCTGGGCATCGGGCTTTTCGTCTTGGTCCTCTATCTGATCGGGCTTCTCCTGCCTGAAGAAAGCCGCCAGACCCCTTCGCCCTACGGCGCGCTTGAAGCGCCCTATGTCGTCGAAGGTCACGACCTGGCCTGACCTTGTGCGGCGCGGGGTGACGAAGCCCCCGCGCCGTGCCTTGCCGATCCGGACCCTCCCATGGGCCTGGATGTCGGGACCTTAGGGCCCCGGTTCCCTTCCTGTCCGACGACAGGCACTTGTGCCGTGTGGCCAACTCCACACGGCACCCTTTGCCCCCAAGGAGGCCACCATGACCGCGCCCGGTTCTGTCGCCAGCCTTTCCGAAAAACCGATGCTCGACCGCGTCGTCAGTCCCGCCGACCTGCGGGCGCTTTCCGACCGTGACCTGCCGCAGCTTGCCGACGAGCTGCGCCGCGAGGTGATCGAGGTGGTCAGCCAGACCGGCGGGCACCTGGGATCGTCCCTTGGGGTGGTCGAACTGACCGTGGCGCTGCACGCGGTTTTCGACACTCCGCGCGACAAGCTGATCTGGGACGTTGGCCACCAGTGCTATCCGCACAAGATCCTGACCGGGCGCCGCCACCGGATGCTGACGCTGCGCCAGGCCGACGGTCTCAGCGGGTTCACCAAGCGGTCCGAAAGCGAATACGACCCTTTCGGCGCGGCGCATTCCTCGACCTCGATCTCGGCGGCATTGGGCTTTGCCACAGCGCGCGAGTTGGGCCAGCCGGTCGGTGACACCGTCGCGGTCATCGGCGACGGGGCGATCACGGCGGGCATGGCCTACGAGGCAATGAACCATGCCGGGCACCTTGGCACCCGGCTGTTCGTGATCCTGAACGACAACGACATGTCCATCGCCCCGCCGGTCGGTGCGATGCAGACCTATCTCAACTCCATCGCGCAAAAGGGGCCGCTGGCCACGCTGAAGGCGATTGCCGAGGGGATAGAAGAGGCGCTTCCTGCCCCCTTGCGTGAAGGCGCACGGCGCGCGCGCGAGATGGTCGCCGACCGTCCCGGTGGGGTGACCCTGTTTGAAAAGCTGGGCTTTTCCTACTTCGGCCCGGTCAACGGCCATGATGTCCCGATGCTTCTTCATGCGCTGCGGTCAATGCGCGACAAGGCGGAAGGGCCGGTCCTTCTGCATGTCGTAACAAAGAAGGGCTGTGGCTATGGCCCGGCGGAAGGGGCGGACGACAAGTATCATGGCGTCGCCAAGTTCGACATCGCCACGGGCAAGCAGCACAAGACGCCCGCCAATGCGCCGAACTACACGGCGGTCTTTGGCCAGACCCTGACGGACGAGGCCGCCCGCGATCCGCGCATCGTGGCGATCACGGCCGCGATGCCGGGGGGCACCGGGCTTGATGCGATGCAGAAACGCTTTCCGGCGCGGGTCTTCGACGTGGGGATCGCCGAACAGCACGGGGTCACCTTCGCGGCGGGCCTGGCGGCGGGGGGGATGCGGCCGTTCTGCGCGATCTATTCCAGCTTCCTTCAGCGCGGCTATGACCAGATCGTGCATGACGTGGCCCTGCAGAACCTGCCGGTCCGGTTCATGATCGACCGGGCCGGGTTGGTGGGCCAGGACGGCGCGACCCATGCCGGGGCCTTCGACGTGATGTTCCTAGCAAACCTGCCGAACATGACAGTGATGGCGGCGGGCGACGAGGCCGAGCTTGTCCACATGATCGCCACTGCGGCGGGGCATGACGACGGCCCCATCGCACTGCGCTATCCGCGTGGGGAAGGCATGGGGGTCACGATGCCCGAACGCGGCACAGCCGTGCCAATCGGCAAGGGCAGAGTGCTGCGCGAAGGCACGGACGTCGCACTTTTGTCCTTCGGCGCGCATCTGTCCGAAGCGCTTGCCGCCGCCACGATCCTTGAGGCCGAGGGCCTGTCGGTGACGGTCGCCGATGCCCGCTTTGCCAAGCCGCTGGACGTCCAGCTTGTCACCCAACTGCACCGCCACCACCGCTGCCTGATCACGCTGGAGCAAGGCTCGACCGGCGGGTTCGGGGCCATGGTCCTGCATCATCTGGCGATGAGCGGGAGCCTCGACCGGGGTGCCCCGGTCCGGACGATGACGCTGCCTGACCGGTTCATCGACCAGGCCTCGCCGACGCAGATGTATGCCTGGGCGGGCCTTGCCGCCGCCGATATCGCGGCCATGGTCCGGACCGCGATCCTGCCCGCAAGGTCGGGAGGGGTTGTCAACCTTCGTTGACATTATGTGCACAGGTGCAGGAAAAGCGGTGGAAAGTGTAAACTTCGCACGCGATTTCCTGCCGAACTATGCTAATGTCCCCTTCGCTGACGGCACTGGGGAGGGCGAGGGCAGTGAAGTTTCAGCAGGTCTACGCGGTTGTAGACGGCGAATATCGCGTGCTGTGGGTCGGCGGCGAATGGGACGAGTTTGCGTTGAGCGGTGGTGCCAACGGTGCGATTTCAAACAAGGTTTTGTCGACCTCGATCATGTCGCAGATCGCTGGAGAGGAAACTCGGGCCGCAACCGCCCGGATGATCGACACTGTGCTTGAGCATAAACGCACCCTCAGGGTTGAGTATCGCTGCGATTCCCCAAGCATGGCGCGGCAGTTTCTGATGACCATTCAGCCGATGAAGGACGGTCGCGCGCTGATGGTGCATGACCTGAAGGACGCCTGGCATTTTTCGCCGCCACTGAACCGCTGGCACTACGATTCCGCAGCGAAGGACACCAAATGTTCCTTCTGCGGAAGTGTCAGGTTCGAACATGAAACCGGTTGGACCCGCTGCGACGACATCGGCGACCGTCACCCCACGCATGTGACCTACGAAATCTGTCGGCCCTGCCGCGTGGCCATCGACCATGCTGTCGAGATCGCGATCCACGATACCGAAGCCCCCGCCCCGGCCGAGGAAGACAAACTGTCGCGCTGATCAAGCGCGGGGCGGCAACTGCCAAAGCGAAAAGAGATCCGGACCCAGGACCTGCGTCTCGCGCAGGGTCGGGCGCTGGGCGTCCGCCAGCGCGGCCAGCGACAGCGGACCAAGGGCCGGCTTCC
>JBGSVS010000594.1:0-3843 GCA_041752895.1 Tabrizicola sp. | reverse complement strand
CCGAGATCACCCGCCTTCTTGCGCCCACCGGCGTTGCGCCCGCGCCCACTACCTCGACCGCGCCGATGGACCCCGCGACCATGGCGGAAACGGCAACCGGGATGACCGCGCTCGTGTCCTGCTGGGACTGAAGCACGCAATCCGCAAGTGACCAGGTAGTGTCAGGCGCTTCTATCAGTGCCGGACAGTGACTAGCGCCGCCAGAAGCTTGGCAGCACCATCACCAGGATCTCCAGCAGCCCGAGCCGCCCAAGGATCATGCAGACCGTCATGATCGCGATGGCGCCGGGCGGGAAGTCGATGAACGTCCCGGTCCGCTCGACAAGGGGGCCGAAGCCGTAACCAACGTTGCCAAGCGTAGTCCAGACCGCGAACAGCGCCGACACGGTGTCGACCCCCAGAAGCGTGATTGCGACGCTTGCCAAGCCCAGGATCAGGATGAAGCTCGACACGAAAAGGATCAGCGCATTCAGCACGTCCTCCTCGACGGGACGACCATCATAGCGGATCGGGTCCACTGCCGAGGGGTTGCCGATCCGCCGGATTTCCCGGCGCAGAACCGCCACGACCAGCTGCACCCGGAACACCGACAATCCCGCAGCGGACGATCCCGAACAGGCCCCGACGACGCCGACCACGAAGGCCACAACCAGCATGAACCCGCCCCATCCGGCAAAGCTGGCGGTGCCAAAACCGGTCGAGGACATGATCGAGGCCAAGTTGAACAGGCTTTCCCGGAAGGCCAGTTCAACCTCGATATTCGTGGTCCATATCCGCCAGATCGCGACGGCGGCTACGGCCATTCCCAACCACCGCGCATAAGCGCGGACCTGCGCGTCCAGCCATAGCGGCACTACCGAGCCGTTCACCAGCTGGACGAACCGGATATAGGGCAGGCTTGCCAGGAACATGAACAGCGCCGAGGCATAAAGGATCGACGCATTGTAGCGGCTGAAGGAATCGTCGTTGCTTGAGAAGCCCCCTGTCGCCACCGTGGCCAATCCATGCACCACCGCCTCGAAGGCTGGCATGCCAAGCACCGCGTAGACCACCATCGTTGCCACGGTCAGTCCAAGGTAGACGACCAGCAATTGCTGCGCGATGTCGGTGGCGCGCGGCAGGACCTTGCCGAAAGTGTCAAAACCCTCGGTCCGGAAGAACTGCATCCCGCCGACGCGCATCAGCGGCAGGAAGATCATGGCGATGAAGGCGATACCCAGCCCGCCCAGCCAGTTCAGCATCCCGCGCCACAGGATCACCCCGCGCGGCAGCTCTGCCAGCCCCGAGATGACCGAGGCCCCGGTGGTGGTGATCCCCGAGACCGCTTCGAAATAGGCATTGAGAAGACTTAGCCCCGGCGCGCCGATCCAGAACGGCAGTGCGCCGAAGAACGGCACCAGAAACCAGATACCGGCCGTCAGCAGATAGGCCTGCCGCGTGTCCAGCCCCTGCCCCAGCGCGTTGGAGGTTGACAGGGTAAGCCCCGCTCCGACGACGCCCGTCAGCGCCGCCGAGGCGAGGAAGTCATAGCCATTCGCCAGTCCCGCGCGCCAATCGATGATGGCAGGGGCCAGCATCAGGATCGCAAGCACGATCAGGATGCGGCCGATGACGTAGGCGACAGGGCGGAAGTCAACCATGGTCGGGCATGGCTACGCGGCCCAGCGCCTTTGGTCAACCTATCGGGCGTGGATCAGCGTCTGGAAGAGGTGCGGGTCCAGGCTTGTTGCCGCGAAGGTCTCACCGTCGGTCAAGAGGCTGATCGCGTCGTGGCTGTGCAGGCTTTCCTGATGGCTGGCGACCACCCGGAAGTCGCCAATCCGCCCGTCGCGCTGCAGCGCCTCGCAGAACAGGCGCGCAGCATCCTCGACGAAGATCGGGTTCGCGGCGTTCAGTTCCGCGAACGCCTGCTCGTCCTCGCGCTTGACCATGACCTGCGTCTCGGTCACGACCGCACCGCGCGCGATGTCGATCAGGTCCTCCAGCGCCATCTCGCCGGTCAGGACCACCGACAGCCGCGCCACCGACCGCTGCGAATGCGGCGTGGCCAGCTGGCCGCGCACCATGCGCGCATGTTCCGAAAGCTCCAGGCTGCACGGGCAGGTCGAGGAATAGACATAGTCAATATGCGCCATCCGCTTCCTGACGCCCGCCTCTTCCACCAGCTCCAGCGCGATGTCGTAATACTGCCAGCCCGTCAGGTCCGACCGCAGCGAAACCTTCTGCATCGGGAACGACAGCCGCATCTGGATGCGCGCGTCATAAGACCCGAGATCGGCCTTGTAATCATCCAGCGCCGCCTCGATCACCCCGAACGAGAACTCCTTCTCGGCATGGGCATAGAACGACCGCATGATGCGGCTCATGTTGATGCCCTTCTTCTCGGCCTCCAGGCTGACCGAGCCGGTGACGCTGGTTTCCAGCACCAAAAGCTCGCCGTCGCGGGTGGCATAGCGGATCGGCAGCCGGAAGTTGGAAATCCCGACATGCTGAATCCGAGCCTTGGCCCCCCGGATCAGGCTTGCGGGGCCGTTCTGCAGATCGGGCATCGATGCCTTGTAGGCGGCATCAGGACGGAAAGCCTCTGGATAGCTGCGCGACAGCGCCGGATAGCCCTGCCCCGGCAACAGCCAGCCCACGGCGGAATCAAGCCTGGCAATATCCTCATCCGAGGATTTGCCCGCCCACTGGCGCAGTACGGCCAGCGCCGCTTCGGCCTCTTCGCGCGTGGGAAGACGGTCAAGCTCGGGGGTATGGATGTTCATGGGCAGGTCCTTTCGGTTCAGGCGCGGCCATCCGGCAAGCACCTTCAATTTCCGGAGAGTCTTACGGGCGAGGCCTGCCACCGGATCACCCTGGTCCGAGGCAGGCCACCATCAAATAGGCATTCCGCCGCTCAATGCAAGCAGGCTTGTCGCCTGTCACCCCTGGCTTAGCGCGCGGAACAGGTCTTCCTGCAGATCGCCCGCATCCTCCAACCCCACCGACAGTCGGATCAGCCCGGGAGTGATGCCCAGCTTGTCCTTCATCTCTTGCGGCAGGCGTTGATGCGTCGTCGTTGCCGGATGGGTGGCGATGGACTTCGCATCGCCCAGGTTGTTGGAAATCTTGATGATGCCCAAAGCGTTCATGAAGCGGAATGCCGCGTCCTTGCCACCCTTGACGTCAAACGTCACCAGCGTGCCGCCCGACCCCATCTGCGCCATGGCCAAAGTATGCTGCGGGTGGCTTTCCAGGCCCGGATAGATCACGCGGGACAGGTTCGGGTGGTCGGCCAGCGCCTTCGCCAGCGCCAGCGCCGTATCAGCCATCGCCCGGCAGCGCAGGTCCAGCGTCGCCATCCCATTCAGCATGATCCAGGCGGTAAAGGGGCTCATCGAGCCGCCGGTGTGCTTCATGTAGGGCTCAAGCGTCTTGCGGATGAACTCGCGCGTGGCACAAACCACACCGCCCAGCGCGCGTCCCTGCCCGTCGATATGCTTGGTCGTCGAATAGACCACCACATCCGCCCCCTGATCGACCGCGCGGGAGAATATCGGCGTGGCGAAAACATTGTCGCAGATCACCAGCGCGCCCTGCGCATGGGCAATCTCGCTGACGCCGCGGATGTCCACCAGCTCCAACGTCGGGTTCGACATCGATTCGAAGAACACCGCCTTGGTCCCCGGCGTGACGGCCCTGCGCCATTGGTCAAGGTCCGCCCCGTCGACGAAAGTCACCCGGACCCCGAATTTCTGCAGCACCTCTTCCAGCACATAAAGGCAGCTGCCGAACAGAGCCCGCGCGCTGACCACATGGTCGCCCGCCCGCAGGCAGGACATCAGCGCGCCGCTGACCGCCGCC
>JBGSVS010000593.1:0-4832 GCA_041752895.1 Tabrizicola sp. | reverse complement strand
CGCGACTGACCCGCCGGTCGGCACAGGCGCTGGACCTCGCTCCCGGGGTGGGCGTCCATGCTGTGCTGAAATCGGTCGCGGTGGCGCAGGCCGATGTCGGCGGCACGACACCTGTCGCCTGAAGTCGCCTCCAGGGCCGATTCGTGCCGGGAAAGCGCAAATGCGGCGCTAAGCCCGGGTCGAAGTCGCCATGTCCGCCGTTCTGCCCATCCTGCAGCATTGAAGGGGACGGGGATGGCCGGGACCTTCACCTTCGGTTGAATCCGTTCACTGGATCGTTGACAGCCTGTCCCGCCGCGTGAGTAAGGTATGCGCGCTGGCGTGCCGCATGCGGCTGACAACGTCCTGTTACATAGCGCTGTCACGCAAATCCGAGCGCGTCCGCTTGAACGATAAAACCCGGGGACAGCCCGCGCCTCTGACCTATCAACCAGGGAGACTACCGTGACCAAACACACATCCGCCTTCAACCGTCGCCGGTTCCTGCAAGGCTCTGCCGCCGGTGCGGGCCTTCTCGCCGCTCCGGCGATCATCTCGTCCAAGGCGCTCGCCGCGTCGGGCGAACTGAACTTCGTCGGCTGGGCAGGCTATCCGGCCTTTGCCGAAAAGGTGTTCCCGGCCTTCACCGCAGCCACCGGCATCACCGTGAACTTCAAGGAACTGCCCGACCAGGACACCATGTTCGCCGAGGGCAAGGTTGCCCTGGAAGCTGGCGGCATCGACATGATGGAGCCGACCATCGACCGTTGGGGTGGTTGGAACTCGAACGGCCTGCTGGGCGCTTGGGATGCGTCCAAGCTGGCAGTGGACAACTATCTGCCGGGCCTCGCTGACGGTTCCGCCGGTGAGCGGTCGCGTGCTGGCGATGCGCTGATGTATGTCCCGTCGAACTGGGGCACCGAAGCGCTGGTCGTGAATTCGGCCAACGCCAAGCTGTCGTCGCCGGCATCGCTGGGTGATCTCTTCAGCCCCGACAACCAGGCCGTGCTGCGCCCGCACTCGACCCTGGCTGCGATGGGCCGCTGGCTGGATGCGACCGGCAAGCTGCCGCGCCCGTGGATGGACGGCTACACCGACATGGCTGCAATGGTCGAACTGTGGGACATCGCGCTGGCCGAGGCGATCAAGGCCAAGGGCAACGTCGTGCAGTGGTGGTCGGGCGAGAACGAGGCCAACGCGGGCTTCACCGCGAACGGTGCTACCGTGGGCCTGTGCTGGGATTCGACCGGCTACAACCTGCGCAACGACGGCTACGCCTATGTCGCCCCGGCCGAAGGCGCCTTTGCCTGGCACCAGGGCTTCGTGCTGATGAAGAACGCTACCAACGTCGATCAGGCGCATGAGCTGGCAAAGTGGACCTCGACTGCCGAAGGCTCGGCGATGTGGGCGGCTGCCTTCTCGTCGAACGCGGTTGGCAAGGGCTCGGCCGACTTCATCGATCCCGATGTCGCCGCCTACTACACCGGCACCTTCAACGACGAAGCGCTGGGCAAGCTGTGGTGGTGGCCGGAACAGACCGCCGAGTTCATCGCCAAGCGGTCGGAATACGCCGACAAGTACAAGGCGGCGTAAGCGCAGCCTTGATGACAACCACGCCGGGTCCGAAAGGGCTCGGCGTGACTTTTATGGGCGACGGGGCGTCGGTCTGGACCGAAAGTCCAGGCGAAACTGGCGATACCCATTGCGGGGGCGCGGCTGCCTGCTAGCCTGCAACAAAAAGAATGAACTCAGGGGGACCACGCGTCATGAGCGCGGGAATCGATCTCGAAAACGTCTGCTGCGACTTCGGCACCTTCCGCGCCGTGGACAACGCCAATGTGTCGATCAAGCCGGGCGAGTTCTTCTCGTTCCTTGGGCCGTCGGGCTGCGGCAAGACCACGATCCTGCGCATGGTCTCGGGCTTTATCGAGCCGACGGAGGGCACGATCCGCATCGGCGGCAAGGACGTGAGGGGCACGCGGCCGAACCAGCGACCCACGGCGCTGATCTTCCAGAATCTGGCCCTCTTCCCGCTGATGCCGATCTGGGAGAACATCAGTTTCGGGCTGGAAGTGCGCGGCGTCGACAAGGCCACGCGCCGCAAGAAGGCCGAGGATCTTCTGAAGCTGGTTGACCTGCCGGGGGCTGCCGACAAGATGGTCAGCCAGCTGTCGGGCGGGCAGAAACAGCGGGTGGCCATCGCCCGCGCGCTGGCGGTGGAACCTTCGGTGATGCTGCTGGACGAACCCCTTTCCGCGCTGGACCTGAAGCTCCGCCAGCACATGCGGGCTGAGTTGCGCGCGATCCAGAAGCGGACGGGTGTCACCTTCATCTACATCACCCATGACCAGGGCGAGGCCTTGGCGATGTCTGACCGGGTGGGCGTCATGTCCCAGGGCCGCATCCAGCAGATCGCCGTTCCGCGCGACATCTACGACAACCCGGTCAACGGGTTCGTCGCGTCATTCGTGGGCGAAAACAACATCTTCGAAGGCACTGCTGGCACGGCGTCTGAAGGAATGGTCGCCTTCGGCGGCCCACACGGCAGCTTTCGTGCCCGCATCTTTCCGGAAGCGCAGGGCAAGGACGTCAAGCTTTACGTCCGGCCGGAGCACACGGTCCTGTCGAAATCCAAGGGGGCCGAGAACTCGGTCGAGATGGAAGTGACCGAAGTCGCCTTCGAAGGCGCTTTCATCTCGGTCCACGGGGTGGCAACGGGCGGCAAGCGGCTGTCGGCGGAAATCAAGAACGATGGCGTGTCGCAAGCACCTGCGGTGGGCGAGAAGGTCTTTGCCAGCTTTGACGCGGCCCGCGCGCTGCTTCTGCCTGATGCGAATGTAAGGGGCTAGGGCGATGGAGGACCTTATCCGCCGCTACGGGACCGGACTGACCGCCGTCTTCTGCCTGCTGGTCGCCTTCTGGATCCTGGTTCTGGTGATCCTGCCGAACTTCTCGATGCTGTTCGAAAGCTTTTATCCCTATCTGCCCGTCAGCGAGTTGGGCGGGCCGAAGGATGTCTTCTCGTTCGACAACTACGGCAAGTTCGTCTCGAACCCGGTCGAGACGAACTGGTTCGGCATCCCTATCACCATCCCGATCCACGTCAGCACCTTTGTCGACACGGTGTTCTTCTCGACCCTCGTCACATTCATGACGCTGATCCTCGCCTATCCGCTGGCCTATTTCCTGGCCAAGATCGCAAGCCCGAAGTCGATCCCGACGCTGCTGTTGCTGCTGTTCGTGCCGATGTGGGTATCCGAGGCGCTGCGGGCCTTTGCCTGGTACATCATCCTGACCTTCAACGGCCCGCTGAATGCGCTGTTGAAGTCGATGGGGCTGATCGAACAGGGCATCCGCTGGCAGAACGGGGTCTTCACGTCCTACGACGCCATCGTGATCGTGCTGACCTACTGCTACGTGCTGTTCATGCTGTTCCCGATCTACACGGCGATCACGTCGCTGGACACCAACCAGATCGAGGCCGCGGAAGATCTGGGCTCGCCCTGGTGGCGGACGCACTGGCGGGTAGTGATCCCGCACGCGAAGCCCGGCATCGCATCGGGCTGCGTGATGGTGTTCATGCTGTCGGCGGGGTCGCTGCTGGTGCCGACCGTGGTCGGGTCCACCAAGGCCAACTGGTTCCCGCAGACGATCTACACCTGGTTCAATGACGCGCTCGACTGGAACACCGGGGCGGCCTATTCGATGATCTTCCTTCTGGTCTGCATCGTTTTCGTGATCCTCGCGATGCGGCTCTTCAAGGTCAAACTGTCGGATATCGCCAAATGACCCGGAACCGCGCTTTCCTTGGGCAGCTGTATTTCGGCGCGTTCATCCTTTATCTTCTGGTGCCGTTGATCGTCATGGCGGGGGCGGCCTTCAACGACAGCAAGCTGCCCACGATTGCGCCCTGGAAGGGCTTTACCTGGCGCTGGTTTGGCGAGCTTTGGGCCGACCAGGTTATGTGGGGCGCGTTCCTGAATTCGGTCCTCGTGGCACTGGCCGTGGTGGCGCTGGCGGTGCCGATCGGGACGGCGGCGGCGATCGTGCTGAACTCGATCTCGGGCAAGTACCGGGCGACGCTCTATGGCTTCATGGTGGCACCGGTGCTGGCGCCGGGGCTGGTCATCGGCATCTCGACCGTGCTGTTCTGGAACCAGATGGGGCATACGCTGGGGGCCGAAGGTGGTTGGCTTTTCGGGCGCGGGTTGCATCTCGCGACGCTGGGGCAGGTCAGCTATATCGCGGCCTATGTGATGCTGCTGGTGCTGGCTCGGCTGCAGAGCTTTGATCCGGGGCTGGAAGAGGCGGCGCTGGACCTGGGCGCAAACCACGGCCAGGTGTTGCGGCGCATCCTGCTGCCGCATCTTTACCCCGCCATCGCGGCCTCGGCGGCCATCGCGTTCTTCCAGTCGATCGAGAACTTCAACGTCACGCTTTTCACCAAGGCGAACGAGACGACGCTGACGGTCTATGTCTTCAGCCAGGTGCGGTCGGGGATCACGCCGAAGATCAACGCGCTGGCGTTCCTTCTGATCCTGCTGACCCTGGTGCTGGCCCTGGTCTACGAGATGAACCGCCGCCGCCTGGCGCGGATCGAAGCCGAGCGCGAGGCCGAGGCGCGGCGGGCGGAAGAGGCGATGCTGCTATGACGTGTCCGTCAAAGACCCTGAAGCAGCGTCTCGCACAGCGGTGAGGTGGGGTCGGCCAGCGCGTCGATGACGCTGAAATGGTGGTGCCCCGGATCGGCAGTCCAGGGGCAGGACCATTCCTCGGACAGGATGCGGGCCTGCATCAGGAAGGTCGGGCGCTCGTCAGCCCCGACCCAGACATGGGCGCTGACCCCGTCGCGC
>JBGSVS010000592.1:0-4153 GCA_041752895.1 Tabrizicola sp. | reverse complement strand
GGCGGCGTGCCCGGCCAATGGGGCCAGGTGCTGGCAGCCCTTGCGGTCGCGTCGATGTTCCTCGGTGCCGTGGCCGCGATCGGCCAGCGCGACATCAAGCGGCTGATGGCCTATTCGTCGATCGCCCACATGGGTTATGCGCTGATCGGGCTTTGCGTCGGCACGGCCTACGGTGTGCAGGCGACGATGATCTACATGGCGATCTATGTCACGATGAACGTCGGCACCTTCGCCTTCATCCTCTCGATGGAGCGGGACGGCCGCCCGGTGTCGGACATCGCTGGGCTGAACCAGTTCGCGAAGAAAGAACCGCTGAAGGCGCTGGCCATGCTGGTCCTGCTGTTCAGCCTCGCCGGTGTGCCGCCGATGGTCGGCTTCTTCGGCAAGTTCTACGTGCTGAAAGCCGCAGTGGACGCGGGCTGGGTCTGGCTGGCCGTGGCCGGGGCCGTCGCCTCGGTGATCGGGGCCTTCTACTACTTGCGTCTGGTCTACTTCATGTATTTCGGCGCGGAACAGGAACCGGTCGACAGCCGCATGGCCCCGGTGCAGTGGGGCATGCTGGTCGCGGTCGCGGCGATCATGCTTTTGGGGATCGTGAACCTCTTCGGCATCGAAGCCCCCGCGGCGCTGGCCGCCGAAGCGCTTGTCCGCTGACGGCAGGGCAGGGCGCATCACCCTGCCCGAGATCGACAGCACCAACGCCGAAGGCTTCCGGCGGGCCGCCACGCTCGCCGGCCCGACCTGGATCCTCGCTGGTATCCAGACCGCCGGAAGGGGCCGCCGCGCAAGGCCCTGGTCCAGCCCTGCGGGCAATTTCCACGGCACCCTTGTCCTGAAGCCGCTTGAGCCGCCGGAAACCGTCGCGCTGCGATCCTTCGCTGCAGCCCTCGCGCTGCGCGACGCCTTCGTGCAGCTGACCGGCCTTCCGCACAGCTTCGCGCTGAAATGGCCGAATGATGTCCTTTGCAACGGCGGCAAGATCGCGGGCATCCTGCTGGAGAGCCAAGGCCTGACAGGCGGCGACCCGGTCCTCTGCATCGGCTTCGGCGTCAACCTGTTCGCCGCGCCGGACGTCAGCCTGGTCGAGGCCGGGGCCGTCCCGCCCGTCGCGCTTTTGCAGGAAACCGGCCTTCGCATCGCGCCCTAGGCGTTCGTAGATGCCCTTGCCCCCGCCTACGCCCGCTGGGAGACGATCTTCACCACGGAAGGCTTTGCCCCCCTCCGCGCGGCCTGGCTGTCCCACGCGGCCCGCCTTGGCGAGACGATCCGTGCCCGCACTGGGCAGGACAGCCGCGAGGGCGTGTTCGAGGGGATCGATCCGCAAGGCAACCTGATCCTGCGCATGGCCGAGGGCAGGCTTGCCATCCCTGCAGCCGAGGTGTTCTTTTGACCGACGCCCAAAATTTTTCGCCGAAAAATTTTGGGCCCCGTTCCGATCTGGGGGCCTGAATGCTTCTCGCCATCGACTGCGGCAACACCAATACCGTCTTTTCGATCTGGGACGGCGCAAAGTTCACCGCCACCTGGCGCATCGCCAGCGACCACAAGCGCACGGCGGATGAATATTTCGTCTGGCTCTCCTCCCTCATGACGCTGACGGCGACAAAGGCGACGATCACCGAGGCGATCATCTCGTCGACCGTCCCGCGCGTCGTCTTCAACCTCCGCGTCCTGTGCGACCGCTACTTCGGCTGCCGTCCGCTGGTCGTGGGCAAGCCGGACTGCAGGCTGCCGGTGGCCCCCCGCGTCGATCAGGGCACCACGGTCGGCCCCGATCGGCTGGTCAACACCGTCGCGGGCTTTGACCGGCATGGCGGCGATCTGATCGTCGTGGACTTCGGCACCGCCACCACCTTCGACGTCGTCGACACCGACGGCGCCTATATCGGCGGGGTGATCGCGCCCGGCGTGAACCTCTCGCTCGAGGCCCTGCACATGGCAGCTGCCGCGCTGCCTCACGTCGATGTGGCCAAGCCCCTCAAAGCCATCGGCACGAATACGGTGGCCTGCATGCAGTCGGGCGTGTATTGGGGCTACATCGGCCTGGTCGAGGGCGTTGTCCGCGAAGTGCGGCGTGAACGCGACCGGCCGATGAAAGTCATCGCGACCGGGGGCCTTGCCTCTCTTTTCGCGCAGGGAACCGAGCTATTTCACCTGGTCGAGGACGATCTGACCATGCATGGCCTCGTCCTGATCAACGCCTACAACAAGGAAACCGCATGAACCGCCTCATCTATCTTCCCCTCGGCGGTGCCGGCGAGATCGGCATGAACGCTTACGTCTACGGCTATGGGCCGAAGGGGAAGGAGCGGCTGATCCTTGTCGATGTCGGCGTGGCGTTCCCGGACATGGACACCTCGCCGGGCGTCGATCTGATCCTGCCCGATGTCAGCTGGCTGCACGACAAGCTGGACCGGCTGGAGGCGATCTTCATCACCCACGCGCATGAAGACCATATCGGCGCGCTGGCTCCGCTTTGGCCGCAGCTGGAAAAGAAGGTCTACGCCCGCCGCTTTACCGCGACCATCGGACGGCTGAAGTTTGAAGAGGCAGGCCTGCCCGTCGACCAGATCGTCGTGGTCGAACCCCGCCCCGCGACGGTCGAGGTCGGACCGTTCAAGGTGCAGTTCGTGCCGGTTTCGCATTCCATCCCCGAAAGCTCGGCGCTGGTGATCGATACGCCTGCGGGCCGCATCTTCCATTCCGCCGACTTCAAGATCGACCATACGCCGGTGGTGGGTGAAGGCTGGGACGACGCCCGCTTTGCCGAGATCGTGGCCGAGCGGCCTGTGAAGGCAATGACTTGCGACTCGACCAACGTCTTTTCCCTTCATGCCGGTCGGTCCGAAGCGACGCTGGCCGAACCCCTGACCGAACTGATCCGCAGCCGCACCGGCATGGTGGTGGCAACGACCTTCGGGTCGAACGTGGCGCGTCTGAAGACGCTGGCCCTGGCCGCGAAGGCTGCTGACCGGACGGTCTGCGTCCTTGGCCGGTCGATGAAGCGGATGCTGTCGGCCTCGGAAGAGGCGGCAGTGTTGTCGGGTTTCCCGAAGACCGTCAGCCCGGAAGAGGCCTTGGAAGTTCCCCGCCGCAACCTGATGCTTCTCGTCACCGGGTCGCAGGGCGAACGCCGGGCGGCCTCGGCCCAGCTGAGCCGTGGCAAGTATCTCGGGATCGAGATGAAGGAGGGCGATACCTTCCTCCTTTCGTCAAAGACCATCCCCGGCAATGAACGTGACGTGTTGCGGGTCTGGAACGCGTTTTCGGAAATGGGTGTCCAGGTCATCGACGATCAGGGCGGCAAGTATCACGTCTCGGGTCACGCCAACCGCCCGGACTTGGAGCATGTGCACCGGCTGATCCTGCCCGACATGTTGATCCCCATGCATGGCGAGCATCGGCATCTCACCGAACATGCCCGGATCGCGACGGAAAGCGGCATCCCGGCGGCGGTCGCGCCGAACGGGACGATGCTGGACCTGACCGGCGACGTGCCGGAAGTCGCGGAATATGTGGAAACCGGGCGGCTTTACCTGGACGGCACCGCGCTCATTGGCGCGCTGGACGGGGTGGTCCGTGACCGGATCCGGATGGCGCTGAACGGGCTGGTCACGGTGACTCTGATCCTGGACGAAAACGACAGCCCCCTTGGCGAACCCTGGGTGGAGCTGATGGGCCTGCCGCCGCTGGGGCGCGGCGAACGCCCGCTGTCCGAGACGCTGGAGACCGACCTTGACGAGGTGATCGGGCGACTGGGCCGCAAGGTCATGGCCGATGACGACAAGCTTGAGGAGGAAATCCGCAAGGTCGTGCGCCAGACCGCCATGGAAGAGATCGGCAAGAAGCCCGAAGTGACCGTGGTGATCAGCCGGATGATGGCCGAATAGGCCTGACACGCCGCGGGCTTCGTCGCGCCTCGCCGGGAAGTGCCCGACGAGGAGACGAAGTCGAACGAGGAGGCGTCTCAGCCCTCGGTGCCGGTCGCTGCGACCTCTTCGACCTCTTCGGTCGTCGGGGCGGATTTCAGCGCGAAACTCCGCAGGATGAAGTCCGGCACATGGTCGCCCATGCCGATGACCGACGGCCCAAGATCACGGTCGCGGCGATAGTCGCGCGGTTCGCGGCGCTCACCCCGGTCCTCACGCGGCTC
>JBGSVS010000591.1:0-4764 GCA_041752895.1 Tabrizicola sp. | reverse complement strand
CCGCAACATGGACCTTCCGCGAGGCCGAGCTGGACCGCTATGCCCGCCACATCATCCTGCGCGAGATCGGGGGGCCGGGGCAGAAGCGGCTGAAGGCGGCGCGGGTGCTGGTCGTGGGGGCGGGGGGGCTGGGGTCGCCGGTCCTGTTGTATCTGGCGGCGGCGGGGGTGGGGGTGATCGGGGTGATCGATCATGACACGGTCGAAGGATCGAACCTCCAGCGGCAGGTGATCCACACGGACGGGCGGATCGGGATGCCCAAGGTCTTCTCGGCCGAGGTCGCGATGCGGGAGCTGAACCCGTTCATCGAGGTGCGGCCCTACCACCGGAAACTGACCGAGGAGATCGCGGCCGACCTGGTCCGGGACTACGATCTGGTTCTCGACGGGACCGACGATTTCGACACGCGCTACCTGGTCAACCGGGCCTGCGTGGCGGCGGGGGTGCCGCTGATTTCGGGGGCGATCACCCAGTGGGAGGGGCAGGTGTCGCTGTTCGATCCGGCCAAGGGCGGCCCCTGCTATGCCTGCGTCTTCCCGGTGAAGCCTGCGCCGGGGCTGGTGCCGAGTTGTGCCGAGGCGGGGGTGGCCGCACCCCTGCCTGGGATCATCGGGGCGATCATGGCCACGGAGGCGGTCAAGCAGATCACCGGGGCGGGGGAGACGCTGGCGGGGAGGCTGATGATCCACGATTCCTTGTATGCAGAGACTCGGGTGATCGGGGTGAAGCGGCGGCCGGATTGCGAGGTTTGCGGGGCTGCTTCGAAAAGTGTCCACGGTGGACAAAACCATTAAAGCTTTTGAAATCAAATTATTGGTCGCGGACGTTAGGGAAATCTTAATCTGTCGCCGCGCCTACGTTTCGGCCAGATCGTCCCTTCGCGCACAGGGGCTGTGCAGATGGGTCCGGGGGCCCTTGCGACGATGTGGTCTTGGCCCCGGTCGCGGGGCGGGTTACGGTCCCCGTCTTCCCGAGCGAGGCTTCCATGTCGGCGATCGTCTCTGTCCGCAATCTGACCAAGACTTACTCATCCGGTTTCCAGGCGCTTAAATCCGTCAATCTGGAGATCGAGGAGGGGGAGATCCTCGCCCTCCTGGGCCCAAATGGCGCGGGCAAGACGACGCTGATCTCGACGATCTGCGGGCTCGTGCAGCCGACCTCGGGCCGCGTTACGGTGGGTGGGCACGACGTCGTGCGCGACTATCGGGCGGCGCGCGGGCTGATCGGCCTAGTGCCGCAGGAGATCACGCTGGAGCCGTTCGAGAAGGTGGCGAACGCGGTCGCGTTCTCGCGCGGGTTGTTCGGCAAGGCCCCCGATCCGGCACGGGTCGAGACGGTGCTGCGCCAGCTGTCGCTGTGGGACAAGAAGGACAGCAAGATCATGCCGCTGTCGGGGGGCATGAAACGGCGGGTGCTGATCGCCAAGGCGCTGGCGCATGACCCGCGCGTCCTGTTTCTGGATGAACCTTCGGCGGGCGTGGATGTCGAGTTGAGGAAGGACATGTGGAACGTTGTGGCCGACCTGAAGGCGCAAGGTGTCACGATCATCCTGACCACGCATTACATCGAGGAAGCCGAGGCCATCGCAGACCGGGTGGGCGTGATCAACAAGGGCGAGATTCTGCTGGTCGAGGACAAGGCCAGCCTGATGCGGCAGATGGGGCAGAAACAGCTGCATGTCGAACTGACCGAGCCGCTGTCAGAGATCCCCGCAGCCCTTGCCGGATATCCGCTGGCCCTTGGACCTGAGGGGCGCAGCCTGGTCTACACCTATGACACCAGGGGCGAGCGGACAGGGATCGTGACGCTCTTGTCCGACCTTCGCGCGGCTGGATTGCAGATGACCGATCTTTCGACGCGGCAAAGCAGCCTTGAGGATATCTTTGTCGGGCTGGTGCGTGGACAGTTGGTGGGGGGGCAGGCATGAATTTTCCGGCAATCGCGGTGATCTTCCAGCGCGAGATGGCGCGGTTCTATCGCACCATCATGGAATCGCTGATCTCTCCGGTCATTTCGACCTCGCTATACTTCGTCGTCTTCGGCGCGGCGATTGGCGGGCGGATCGAGACCATCGACGGGGTGACCTACGGCGCCTTCATCGTACCGGGGCTGATCATGCTGACGGTGGTCACGCAATCGGTGTCGAACGCGTCCTTCGCGATCCATTTCCCCAAATTCATCGGCTCGATCTACGAGCTTTTGTCCGCGCCGGTGAACTATCTGGAGATCGTGATCGGCTATGTCGGCGCGGCGGCGGTGAAGTCGGTGCTGATCGGGCTGGTGATCCTGGCGACGGCCTACCTGTTCGTCGACCTGCCGATTGCGCATCCGGTTGCCATGCTGGTGCTGCTGGCGGTGACCAGCTTCAGCTTTTCGCTGTTCGGGTTCATCATCGGCATCTGGGCCAAGGATTTCCAGCAGTTGCAGCTGATCCCGCTTCTGGTCCTGACGCCGCTGATCTTTCTGGGCGGCAGCTTTTACAGCATCGACATGCTCCCGGGGGTCTGGCGCACCATCGCGCTGTTCAATCCGGTGGTGTACCTCATGTCGGTCTTCCGCTGGTCGTTCTTCGACACGGCGGACGTGCCGGTCGGGGTCAGCCTTCTGGCCATCGCGTTGTTTACGGCGATCTGCCTTGCGGTCGTCTGGTGGATCTTCCGCACGGGCTGGCGCATCCGGCAATGACGGGGTTTCAGGCGGGACGCCTTGCATCGCGCTTTGGGCGTGGCATAGTCGGCGCTTGATAATTCCAACGGGAGCCTAACCCATGAAACTGACTGCTGCCGCCCTTCTGGGCCTTTCCCTTGCCGCCCTGCCCGCGCTTGCCCAGGACCTGCCGGACCTTGCCGGCCGTGAGGTCGTCGTGGTGACCGAAAACGCCTATCCGCCGCTGCAGTTCCTGGACAAGGACGGCGCGGCCATCGGCTGGGAATACGACGCGATGGCCGAAATCGCCAAGCGGCTGAACATCACGGTGAAGTACGAAAACACCAGCTGGGATGCGATGATCCCGGCGGTCGCGGAAGGCCAGTACGACCTTGGCATGACCGGGATCACCATCAAGGATGAGAGGAAGGAGCAGGTCGATTTCTCGGACCCCTACATGCGGTCGGAAATGCTGATGATCGTGCGCGGCGATGAGGCGCGGTTCACCGATGCGGCGTCGTTTGCGGCGATCCCGGAGTTGCTGGTTTCGGCCCAGCCCGGAACCTCGCCCTTCTACGCGGCGATCTACAACATTCTGGACGGCAACGAGGAAAACGCTCGCGTCATCAAGTTCGAGACCTTCGGGGCGGGGCTTGAGGCGCTGAAGGCGGGTGACGTCGACCTGACCCTGTCGGACTCGACGGCGGCGAACGGGTATGTTGCGGCCTCCGGTGGCGGGCTGAAGATCATCGGCGAGCCGCTGGCTTCGGAAGACTTCGGGTTCATCTTCCCGAAAGGGTCGGACCTTGTGGCGCCGATGAACGCGGCGATTGCGTCGATGAAGGCGGACGGCACGCTGGACGCCCTGAACCAGAAGTGGTTCGTCGACTACAAGTTCGGCGAGTGAAAGGCCGCCCCCGGGCGTGACCCGGGGGCGTTCCCATGACCCCGAACGCCGAACCTGACCGCGACTTTCCCTGGTGGCTGGTGATCCTTGCGGTCACCGGCCTTTGGCTTTTCTACAAGATGCTGGCGGACCCGTTCTATGAGGGCGCGCTGCGGGTTCTGTCCAAGGGGCTGGTGGTCACGCTGTCGGTGGCGGTGGTGGCATACCTCGGGGCCTGCGCCATTGGGCTGGGCCTGGCGGTGATGGGGATGTCGCGCCGCGTTGTCCTGCGGCAGGCGGCGCGGCTTTACATCGAAGTGATGCGGGGCATTCCAATCATTGTGCTGCTCTTGTACGTCGCCTTCGTGCTGGTGCCAGGCGTGGTGGCCGGGGTGAATGCTCTGGTCGGCGAGGATGTGCTGCGCACCCGCGATGTGCCGCTGCTCTGGCGGGCGGTCTTTGCGCTGATGCTGGCCTATTCGGCCTTCCTGGCCGAGATTTTCCGCGCGGGTCTGCAGGCGGTAGACAAGGGCCAGATCGAGGCGGCGCAGGCCCTTGGGCTGAACGGCTGGCAGCGGTTCCGCCATGTTCGATTTCCGCAAGCATTTCGGCTGATTCTGCCGCCGCTTGGCAATGATTTTGTAGCAATGGTGAAAGACTCGAGCCTTGTCGCGGTGCTTGGGATCTCGGACGTGGCGCAGCTTGCCAAGGTCACGGCAGCGGGGAACTTCCGCTATTTCGAGACCTATAGCGTGGCGGCCTTCCTGTATCTGGTGATGACAATCGGGCTGAGCCTGGTGCTGCGGCGGTTCGAGGCAAGGATGCGGTCGCGCGGGCAGGACGCGAATTGAGCGGAGCGGCATTCGCCGCAAGTCCGTTGTCTCGTCGTCGGGCTTCGCCTCCTCCTCGGTCGTTGGGGGCGCTTCGCCCCCCAAACCCCCACAAACCCCCAGAGGATATTTGGGCAAATGTGAAAGCAGGATGGGTGGACCTTGCGGTCAGTCGGGCCTAGCTTTGCAGGCAAAGGAGATCTGCGATGAACGTGCTTCTGGAAACCTGGGAGACCCCCTTCGGGTTGCCGCCCTTTTCGCGCATCCGGGATGAAGATTTCGGACCGGCGTTCGACGAGGCCCTGGCCCGGGCGCGGGCGACGATCCTGGCGATTGCGGAGGGGCCGGGGACGGGCTTTGCCTAGGTGATCGAGGCGCTGGAGCTGGCGGAGGGCGATCTGG
>JBGSVS010000590.1:0-8448 GCA_041752895.1 Tabrizicola sp. | reverse complement strand
GGTCCGAGCGGTTGTCGATGCGGTGACCGACGGGGTGTCCGGCGGGCCAGCAGGCGCAGTCCCCGGCTTTCAGCGGGGTTTCGCGATCCTCAACCAGCACAGCATTGCCGTCGAGAACATAGACCGCGCTGGACTGCCCGGTGCAGCTTCCCGTCGCGGGTGACTTCGGCGGCGCCTTCGGGGCCGCGCGGCTTGGTCTGATGGCCGCCACCGGGTCCGGAGCCGAGATAGCGACGCTGCCACAGATCGCCCGGGTGATCGAACCCGACGCCACCCTGAAAGACGCCATCGACGCGGGGCATGCCCGCTTCCGCGCCGCCCAATCCGCCATCAAGGATCTGACATGACCGACTTCTTCAAAGGTATCCCCGCCATCAAGTTTGAAGGCCCCAACTCCTCGAACGAGTTCGCCTTCCGCCACTACAACCCGGACGAAGTCGTCATGGGCAAGCGGATGGAGGACCACCTCCGCTTTGCCGTGGCCTACTGGCACAGCTTTGCCTGGCCAGGCGGCGACCCGTTCGGCGGCCAGACCTTTGACCGCCCCTGGTTCGGCGATACGATGGCGCTGGCGAAGCTGAAGGCCGACGTTGCGTTCGAGATGTTCGACATCCTCGGGCAGCCGTTCTACTGCTTCCACGACGCCGACATGCGTCCCGAAGGCAAGACCTTTGCCGAAAGCCTGAAGAACCTGAACGAAGTCGCGGACTACATCGCCGAGAAGCAGGGCAAGCACAAAGCCAAGCTTCTCTGGGGCACGTCCAACCTCTTCAGCCATCGCCGCTGGATGTCCGGTGCGGCCACGAACCCCGATCCGGATGTCTACGCCTATGCCGCCGCGACCGTGAAAGCGAACATGGACGTGACGCACCGGCTGGGCGGGCAGAACTACGTTCTGTGGGGCGGGCGCGAGGGCTATGAGACGCTCTTGAACACCGACCTCAAGGCCGAACGCGCCCACGCGGGCCGCTTCCTGCAGCAGGTCGTGGAATACAAGCACAAGATCGGCTTCAAGGGCGCGATCCTGATCGAACCGAAGCCGCAGGAGCCGTCGAAGCACCAGTACGATTATGACGTGGCGACGGTCTACGGCTTCCTCAAGGACTTCGGTCTGGAGAAGGAAGTGAAGACCAACATCGAACAGGGCCACGCGATCCTGGCGGGCCATTCGTTTGAACACGAGATCGGCCTTGCGGCAGCACTTGGCATCTTTGGGTCGATCGACATGAACCGGAACGACTATCAGTCCGGCTGGGACACCGACCAGTTCCCGAACAACCACGCCGAAAAGGCCGTGGCCTTCTACGAGATCCTCAAGGCAGGCGGCTTCACCACCGGCGGTGTGAACTTCGACGCCAAGGTCCGCCGCCAGTCGCTGGACCCGGAGGATCTGATCCTGGCCCATGTCGGCGGGATGGACACCTGCGCCCGCGCGCTGAAAGCCGCCGCCGCACTGATGGAGTCGGGCGAGATGGAGGCCGCTGTGAAGGCACGCTATGCGGGCTGGGACGATCCGAAAGCGCAAGCGATGCTGAAAGGCTCGCTGGAGGCCGCAGCCGCGCGGGTCATGGACGAGAAGATCGAGCCGCAGCCCAAATCCGGGCGGCAAGAGCGGCTGGAAAACCTCTGGAACCGCTACGTCTGACCGGGTAGCGATTTCTTCAAGGAAATCGGGACGGAGCCTTTGAAGGCTCCGGTCCGGAGTTTTCGAAAACTCCGGCGTCATCCAAAAACCGCAGGAGCTGACCGTGACCCAGATCGACCGCATCCTCTCTGCCTCGCCCTTCAATCTGGATGTGGCGGGGCGGGATTGGGTGCGGTCGACTTTGTCCGGCATGGATCGGGCCGCGAAGGTGCGGCAGCTGTTCGTCCACATCTGCTTTGGCACCGGGCCGGAAGTGGTGGACCGCATCACCGCGCTTGCCCCTGCCGGGATCACCAAGTTCTTCGGCCCGGACGCGCAGGCAGAGCTTGACACGCTGGACTCCCTGCGCGCCGCTGCCCCGATCCCCTACCTCGTCAGCGCCGATCTGGAAGGCAGCCGGATGAGCCTGCCCTTCGGGACCGAAGTGCCGAACCCGCTGGCCCTTGCGGCGGTGGATGATGTGCAAGCCTCCACCACCATCGCGCGGATTATGGCGGTCGAGGCGCGGGCCGCGGGCATCAACTGGTCCTTCACCCCGGTCGTGGACATCAACGCGCTGTTCCGGTCGCCCATCGTGGCGACGCGGGGGTTGGGATCGGACCCGGACCGCATCCGGGCGCATGCTTTGGCACATATCGCCGGGCTGCAGGCCAACGGCGTTGCCGCGACGGTCAAGCACTGGCCGGGCGAGGGCCACGACGACCGCGACCAGCATCTGGTGACGACGATCAATCCGCTGTCCATGGACGACTGGCGGGCAACGCACGGGGCGCTGTATCGGGCGGCAATCGATGCCGGGGTGATGTCGGTCATGTCGGCGCATATCGCGCTGCCCGCCTATCTGCTGGCGCATGACCCGGATGCGGGGATTGAAGCTTACCGCCCGGCCTCGGTCTCGCCGTTTCTGAACCAGACGCTTCTGCGGGGCGAGTTGGGGTTCAACGGGGTGATCGTGTCGGATGCGACCCCGATGGCGGGCCTTGGCGCCTGGGCGCACCGGGATGTCGCGTTGGCCGAGGTCGTGACTTCGGGCTGCGACATTATCCTCTTTTCCGACGAGCCCGAGGCAGACATCGCCCGGATCGAGGCGGCGCTGGCCGATGGCCGACTGACCGAGGCCCGGCTGGAAGAGGCGATGATCCGCGTGTTGGGCCTGAAGGCGACGCTGGGGCTGCACCGGACCGGGCGCGATCCGGCAGAGCGCGACAAGCTGTTCGATCCGAAGAACGCGGCAACGGCGCAAACGGTGACCGCCCGCGCGCCGACGCTGGTGAAGGATGTCCGGGGCATCCTACCCCTTTCGCCGGAAAGGCACCGGCACGTTCTGGTCTTTACCACGGGGATCGTCACGCCCTTGCACGGCGAGGGAATGCCGATGGCTTTCCCCGACCTGCTGCGTGCCGAAGGCTTTGACGTCACCGTCCACCAACCCGGCGACAAGCTGGACCAGCGCGACTTCGACCTGGTCCTGTTCCTCATGGCCGAGGAAACGCTCCTGACCCGGGGCCGCATCTTCCTGGACTGGAACCGGTTGACCGGCGGGATGCACGGCGCGATGGCGCGGCACTGGCACGAGGTGCCGACCGCGCTGATCTCGTTCGGCTATCCCTACTACCTTTACGACGCGCCCCGGATGCCCTGCGTGGTCAATGCCTATGCCACGATGGACTCGATGCAGCGGGCGACGCTCGACTGCCTTCTGGGCCGCGCGCCGTTCCGGGGCACCAACCCGGTCGACCCGTTCTGTGGCCTGCCCGACGCGCGGTTCTAAAGGATTAGGCTGGTCGCTGTGCCCACGGCGAACTCACGCCCCGTCCGGCGCGACTCGATCGCCGCGAAGGCCAGCGCCAGGCTGTCGAGGTTCTCCTCCGCCCCGTTCGCCGGTTCCCTGTCGTCCTCGATGGCCACCAGCAGCGCCCCCATAGCGCCCCGGAAGCCGTCGTTGAACCAGGTGCCCTGCAGATTTGGCCGGGCGATCCCGGCAGCCGTGGTAAGGGTCACCGTTTGCCGCCCAAGGTCCGGCCCGTCGCTTTGCAGGCTGCCCAGCGTGCCCCCGACATAGGTCGTGTCTCGGGGCCCATGCGGGAGGCCGCCGTCAAAGATCAACGAGGCCTGCCCACCCTCCAGCTGCACCAGCACCTGCGCCAGAAGCGGGGCCTCGGCCGTCTGGCCTGTCGCCCAGCTGACCATGGCATGAACCCGCTGCGCCCGCCGCCCCGTGACGCTGCGCAGGAAGTCGAACCAGTGGATGGCGAAGTCGGACAGGATCAGGTCCTCGATCTTCTCGAACGGCGTCCCGGCGATCCAGCCGTGGTTCCAGTGGATCGAGATGTGGGTCGAGATGACGTCACCGATCAGCCCCGCCCGGACGGCCTCGCGCATCCAGGACAAGTGGGGCGCCCAGCGGCCGTTCTGGTTGACGGCCAGCTTGACGTTGTTCTGCCGGGCAAGATCCACAAGGCGGCGGCCCTCCTCCAGATCAAGGACGAAGGGCTTTTGCGACAGGACATGCTTGCCCGCGCGCAGGGCTGCTTCGATGATCGGCAGGCGGTCGGCGGGGTGGGGGGTGATGTCCACGACGTCGATTCTGGGGTCACTCAGCACCTCTTCCCACCGGTCGGTGATGCAGGCTCTGGGCGCAAACTCGGAGGCCTTGGCTTCGGCCTTGGCGCGCGTCCGGTTGCAGATCGCCGCAACCTCCCAGCCCGCCGTGCGGTAGGCGTCAAGGTGGGCGCTGACGATGCCACCCGCGCCGATCACCCCGATACGGGGCCGGTAGCTGCGCGGCATCGGCGGCTGGTAGGGCAGGTCAGGCGCGGGCACTTCAGCCAACGCCGTGGACTTCAGGGCATAGCTGTCGGCGTCCGGTTCGCTCATGGCACCAGCGGCAGCGTGCGTTTCTGGCGGGCGGACTTGGCGGCTGTGTCGACGATGCGCTGGCCGATCAGGCTGACGGCGGGGTCTAGGGGGCCGGTCAAAGGTTCGCCGCGAGAGATGCAGCCGAGGACATATTCAATGGCATTGCGGCCCCCTGGCGGAAGGGGATCAGCGGGGATCGGGTGCGGTTCCGGGTTCGCCCGGGTCTGGACGGTGACATGGTCGGCATAGTCCCAGCTTGCAATCGTGCCTTCCGTCCCCACCAGAATGAACCCGCACTTCGGTTGCGGCTGGATCACCCAGGGGTCGGTGAAGGTGCCCCAGCGGGTTTCCATCTTCGACAGGCCCTTGGCGTAACGGCAGATGGTGACGGAATGCTGATCGACCTCGATCCCAGGCGTCTCATCAGTGACGCAGGTCACTTCCAGCGGAGCCTCACCGTTGCGGTACCAGGTACCCAGCGTCGCGCCGTAGCCGAGGTAGTCCAGCAGGCTGCCGCCGCCGCTTTCGCGCTTGTACCACCAGGAGTTCGGCTTCTGCCGCTCCACTTCCTCGCGGCTGACCTCGATCTTGTCGGCCAGATGGTAAAGCGGCCCCCGGTTGCCGCCGTAGGAGTGGATCTCGATCACCTCGCCGATCAGGCCTTCATCGACAAGGCGCTTGGCGGTGACGTGGCTTTCCACCCAGCGCAGCGGCCAGTTGACGGCAAGGGTCTTGCCTGGCGGCATGGCGGCGATCATCGTGCGGGCGTCGGCGACCGAGGCGGCGAAGGGCTTTTCCACGAAGACATGGACGCCGTAGGCCGCGAGGCGTTTCGTATAGTTCGCGTGGTTCGCGGTCGCGGCGCAAAGGATGGCGAGGTCGGGTTTCGCCGTTTTCATGCAGGCGTCGAAGTCGGTGAAGACGCGCTCCGGCGGGATGCCGAACGTATCAATGGCGCGTTGCATTGTCGCGCGGTCGGGGTCGAAGATGCCGGCGATCTCGGCGTCGGGGTGGTCATGGACGCAGCGGAGGAGATCGCCCATGTGCATGTGATCAAAGCTGATGCCGACGATGCGGAACGTGTGCATGGGCAGGCCCTTTCAGTTGCGTTCGGTCAGACGGACAAAAAGTGCGGTGACAGCCAGGATGATAAGGCCGAACAGGATGCGACGGCCACCCTCGGGGATCTGCATCAGGGTCAGCATTGAGGTCAGCACGGTCAGGATCAGCGCCCCGACGATCGTGCCGCCATACCCCCCGCGCCCGCCGAAGATCGAGGTGCCGCCGATCACGGCAGCGGCGACCGAGGGGAGGTCCAACGGCAGCGCCAGCGACAGCGACGCGGTCTTGATCTGGCCAAGGTAAAGAAGGCCCGTCACCCCGGCGATCAGGCTGGAGAGGGTGTAAAGCGTCAGGTGCACCTGCCAGACCCGGACCCCGGACAGGCGCGCGGCGGCCTCATTCGCGCCGATAGCGTAAAGAAGCCGCCCGAACCCGCTGCGGCGCTGGGCCCAGATGACGAGGGCGGCGAAGGGGATGAAAAGCGCAAGGCTGTTCGGCAGGCCAAAGCTGCGCCCGGTGCCAAGCCAAAGCAGGAAGTCGGGGATCAGCACTCCGGTCGCGATGACATAGCGCTGGTAGACCAGCAGGCAGCCGGTGGCGATCAGCGCGGTGCCAAGCGTCATGATGAGGGGGTGAACGCGGCAGATGGCGATGCCGAATCCGTTCACCAGGCCGATGACCAAGGCGGAAGCGATGGCGATGGCAATGGCCGGGGGCACTCCGATCAGGGGGGCAAGGGTCGCGGTCAGGTAGGCGGCGATGGTGGCGGCGGTGCCGACGCTTAGGTCGATGCCACCGGTCAGCATGGTCAGCGTCTGGCAGGCGGCCAGCATCGCCAGGGGAATTGCGATCTTCAGTGTGTTTGACGCCCAGAACATGCTGAGCACGCCAGGGTTCAGGATCGCCAGCACCGCGATCAGCAGGATCAGAAGACCGATCAGCGGCAGAAGCGGACGGTCCACCATCAGGCGGCCAAGGCGGCTGAGTGCGGTCGGGGTGTCGGTCATGGTCATGCGTGTCTTCCCCGGGTGGCGAGGACGGCCCCGAACATCACCACGGCGACCATGATCGACCCTTCGATGATCGCGGCGACGTTGGGGTCGACGGACAGAAGGGTGAGGTCCATCCGCACGGTGCGCAGGATCAGGACGGCAAGGATGGGGCCAAGGACGCCTCCCCTCCCGCCGCCAAGGACGACGCCGCCCAGCACGACGGCTGCGACCGAGGCGAGAAGGTAGGGGCCGGGGATCGGCTCGCCGATGCCGGTGCTCATGGAGACGCTAAGGCCTCCAAGCGCGGCGAAGAGACCGCAGATGGCATAGGCGATGATCCGGGTCTGGCCGACGGGGACTCCAGAGCGGAAGGCAGCGAGCGGGTCGGAGCCGATGGCGTAGAGCCGGAGGCCAAGCTTGGAGCGGCGGATCGGCAGCCAGATCACGGCGGTGACAATGGCAAGGAAGACGATGGCGCGGGGAAGCCAGTCGATGCCGAAGCTGCCGGTGGACAAGGCACGCAGCCAAGGGGCGATAGCACCCCCGGGGGCGTTGAGGATCAGAAGCGCGACGCCTTGCCAGACGAAGAGCATGGCAAGGGTGACGACGATGTCGGGGACGCGCGAGACCACGACGAGGGCGCCGTTGATCGCTCCCATGACAAGCCCAAGGGCAAGGACTCCGATCACGATGGGGACAGACTGCGCGCCGGTGGCACCGTCCATCAGCACGGCTGCGGTGACGCTGGCGACGGCCATCATCGCGGCGATGGACAGGTCGATGCCACCGGCGATGACAACGATGGCCATGCCGACCGTGGCCAGCGCAAAGGGCAGCGCGGCGCGGGCGAGGCTGTCGAGGCCCGAGGTGCCGAAATCGGGCTGGATGAGTTTGGTCAGCAGAAGCAGAGCCGCAAGCAGGATGGCGAGGCCCAGGGTCCAGCTGTTGGCGTCTACCCAGCGCTTCATCGGGCGGCCCCTGCGCGGGTTGGGGCGGTCATGAAATTGAGCGCCTTGCGGCGCGAGCCTTTTGTCTCGCCACTCTGCGTGAAGAACGCAAAGTGGCTCGCGTATGCCTCCGGCGGGGATATTTGGGCAAATGTGAAAGGCTGGGGCTGGTCAGAAGGCAGGCGCGTCATGCCGGGGCCTTTTCGGTCAGGCCGTAGGCGGCGCGCATCAGGGTGGATTCGTCGGCGTCCTTCGCGTCGATCACATCCACCACGCGGCCGTTGAAGATGACCACGGCACGGTCGCAGGCCAGGCGCACCTCGGCGAGTTCCGAGGTATAGAAGAGGACCGCCGCGCCCTGGTCGGCCAGGTCGCGCACAAGTCCGTAGATCTGCCGCTTGGTGCGGATGTCGATGCCGCGCGTCGGGTCGAAAAGAAGGAGCGTCTGCACCCCCTTGGCAATCCAGCGGGCGATGGTGACCTTCTGCTGGTTGCCGCCGGAAAGCCTGCGCACCTCGCCCTGCGCACGGGTGTCGATCTGCAGGGTTTCGATGGCGGCATTGACCTTCGCGGCCTCGTCCCCCATGCGGATTGCGCCCCAATTGCGGATGCGGGCAAGGAGCGGAACCGCGATATTCTCGCGGACGGAGCGGGACATGAGGAGCGCGTGGGCACGGTCGCCGGGGACCAGGGTCAGGCCTGCGGCAATGGCGTCGGCGGGGTGGGTGAAAGTCTTGCCGACCCCGTCAACCTCGACTGTCCCTGCGCTGGCCTTCTGGTTGCCTGCCAGCACATCGAACAGCTCGTCCTGGCCTTGGCCTTCCAGTGCCACGACGCCCAGGATCTCGCCCTTGTAAAGGTCGAAGGACACATCAGTCAGGCGGGTGCCGGTTTTCAGGCTGCGGACCCGCAGGCGCGGGGCGGTGGTTGGCACGGGCTTCGC
>JBGSVS010000589.1:0-1506 GCA_041752895.1 Tabrizicola sp. | reverse complement strand
CTATCCGCTGCAGATGCTGCGCCTGGGCCGCAGGTACGGCTGGGAACGGGGCGTGTTCATGGTGTTGGCCAAGCTGCCCGAGGCGCAGGGGGTGCTGCAGTATTGGGGGAACCGGCTGCGGCGGCGGCGGTCGGGGTTGATCGAGTACAAGTAGGCGTCAGGGCCGAAGCTGGCCGTCCGGGCCGCCCCTGCGGAAGAGGTCGGCGAGCCAGGTGCCTTCGCGGGCGATGTCGTGTTCGCGTTCCACCGCCTTGCGCCCGGCCTCGCCCATCCGTGCCGAAAGCTCGGGGTCGGACATAAGGCGCGCCATCCGGTCGGCGAGTGTGGCGACGTCTCCCGGTGGCACGGTGAAGCCGGTCACGCCGTCTTCGACCAATTCCTGCACGCCCGCGACTCGGCTGGCGACTACAGGGATGCGGGAGGCGAGCGCCTCCATGTAGACGACCGGCAGGCCTTCGGCGAAGGAGGGCAGGACCAGCATGTCGGAATTGGCAAGAAGATCAGCTACTTGCGGTTGGGTCATGAAGCCCGCGAAGTGGACCGACTTCGTGATGCCAAATGCGGCGGCTTTGGCCTCGGCCGGGGCGCGGGCGGGGCCGTCGCCGGCGAGGGTGAGGGTGGCGTCGGGGTGGGTTTTCAGGACCGTCGCCATCGCCTCGATCAGGAGGAGCGCGCCTTTGACCGGGTCAAGGCGGCCGACAAAGGCCACGCGTTTGCCGAAAGCGGGGGCTTCGCGGCGGTAAAGCGCGGGGTTAAGGCCGCAATGGACGATGGCGATCTTGCCCCACTGGGCGGGGTCGGAAAACAGCATCAGCTGCGAGCGGCAGAAATGGGTGATCGCGACGACGAACTGCGCGCGGGCGATCTTTTGTGGCAGAGACCAGCGGTCAACCTCGAAGAAGATCGCGGGGCCGTGTTCGGTGAAACTGAAGGGGATGCCCGCCAGTTTCGCAGCCAAGACGGCGACCGAGCAGCTGGAATTGCCGAAGTGGTTGTGCAGGTGGCGGGCGTTCTGCGCGCGCAGGTGGTCGGCGAGGACCCCGGCTTCCAGGAAGTAGAACAGCTGCCAAAGAAAGGCCTTGAGGCCCGGCGAGCGCATCTTCACGGCCAGCGCGAGGGTGGAAAACCAGGTGCCGGGGGTGCGCAGAAGTGCGCGGGCATGGGCTTTCAGCAGACGGACGGGGCTTTTGGCGGCGGCGATGACATAGAAGGTCTCGGCCCGGGCCTGTTGTTCTTCGGCCCCCTTGAACTCGGACGCGGGGGATTGGCGGATCGAGCAGGTGATGACCGGGACCCCGGCGGCGCGGACGGCCTGCACCTCGCGCAGGATGAAGGTGTGCGAGACCTTGGGATAGTCGCCGGTGAGGTAGGCCACGGGGCGGGTGTCAGTGTCTTTGGTCATGTGGGTCCTAGCGGGCAAGCGTGCGGCGCCACCAGAGGAGCTTGCCAGCCCCCCCGACAGCGGCGAGCCGGTGTTTCATCGACCGCGCGGGCGACAGGGGGCGG
>JBGSVS010000588.1:0-9037 GCA_041752895.1 Tabrizicola sp. | reverse complement strand
CGCGACGCGATGGTCGCTTTCCACGACGCGCTGCCCGCGCTGGCGCAGGACCCGCAGGACAAGGACGCCCGCGCCAAGGCACTTTACGCCGCCTGGGGATGCTCCTTGACCCTTGGCCACGTCACGATGGCGCTGCACCACAAGCTGGCCCATGTCCTTGGCGGCAGCTTCGGTCTGCCCCATGCCGAGACGCACGCCGTCCTTCTGCCCCACACCACCGCCTACAATGAACCCGCCGTCGGGGACCTTCTGAAACCCGTCGCCGACACCTTCGGCGGCACGGCGGGCGCGGGTCTCTGGCACTTTGCCAAATCGGTCAGCGCGCCCCTGCGCCTTGCCGATCTTGGCCTGACCGAAGCCGACCTCGACCGCGCCGCCGAGATCGCCACCAAGAACCCCTACGCCAATCCAAGACCGATCAGCCGGGAGAGTATCCGGCAACTGCTGCAACAGGCTTTCGACGGGAGATGCCCCGCCTGACGGCCCATAAATACGGGAGGAACCACCATGATCACCAGACGCAAGCTTCTGAAATCCGGCGCCGCCACCGGCCTTGCCCTTGCCACCCCCGGCCTCTTCGCGCCCGCCATCGCGCAAGGCGCCAAGATCCGCATCGGCTATGTCAGCCCGCAGTCGGGCCCCCTGGCCGGTTTCGCCGAAAGCGACGCCTACAACATCGAGGCCTTCCTTGCCACGGAAGTGGGCAAGAACTTCGAGGTCATCGTCAAGGACAGCCAGTCCGACCCGAACCGCGCCGCTTCGGTCGCCAAGGAACTGATCGTCGACGATGAGATCAACCTGATGATCGTCGCCTCCACGCCCGAGACGACGAACCCGGTGGCCACTACCTGCGAGGCCGAGGGGATGCCCGTCATCTCGACCAAGGCGCCCTGGCAGCCCTGGTTCATTGGCCAGCAGGGCAACCCCGGCGACCCGGCAAGCTGGAAGCCCTTCTACTTTGCCTTCCACTACTTCTGGGGCCTCGAAGACGTCATCTCTGTCTTCCTGAACATGTTGAACCAGATCGAGACGAACAAAGCCGTGGGAGGCCTCTTCCCCAACGACGGCGACGGCAACGCCTGGGGGGACCCGAACGTCGGCGTTGGTCCGGGCTTCGCGGCGCAGGGCTATACCCTGAACGACCCCGGCCGCTACCAGAACCTGAACGACGACTTCTCCGCCCAGATCAACGCCTTCAAAGCCGCAAACTGCGACATCGTCACCGGCGTCGTGATCCCGCCCGACTTCACCACCTTCCGCAATCAGGCGCTGCAGCAGGGCTTCAACCCGAAGATCATCACGGTGGCCAAAGCCATCCTCTTCCCGCAGTCGGTTGAGGCATTGGGCGAGGCCGGACACAACCTGTCGTCCGAGGTCTGGTGGTCCAACACCCACCCGTTCAAATCCTCGCTAACCGGCCAGTCGGCGGCGGACCTGGCAGCCGACTTCACCGCCAAGACCAGCCGCCCCTGGACCCAGCCGATCGGCTTTGTCCATTCGCTGTTCGAGGTGGCCTCGAACGTCATGGGTCGCGTGTCGGACGTGACCGATGCCGACGGGATCGCCGCCGCCATCGCGGCGACCGATCTTGACACGATGGTCGGCAAGATCGCCTGGAACGGCGAAGGCGTGCCACCCTTTGCTGCGACCAATGTCACCAAGACACCCCTCGTCGGCGGCCAGTGGCGGCGGAAAGAGGACGGGACCTTCGACCTCGTCATTGTCGACAACCAGACCGCCCCCGCAATCCCGACCGGCGGCACAATGGAGGCGCTGGCCTGATCCCGTCGCGGCCCCCCGTCACAGGGGGCCGCGCCATAGGTCCCATACCCATGACCGACGTCCTGACCCTTTCCAACGTCTCGAAAAGCTTCGTCGCCCTCAAGGTGACCGATGACGTGTCGCTTTCGGTCCCCAAGGGTCAGGCGCTTGGCATCATCGGTCCGAACGGTGCTGGTAAGTCCACCCTCTTCAACTTGATCACCGGCAACATCCAGCCGGACGCCGGGCAAGTCACGCTCCTCGGTCAAAACGTCACCCGCTCCCCCGCGATGGACCGCGTCCGCATGGGGGTCGGGCGCAGCTTCCAGATTCCCCAGCCCTTCGAGGGGCTGACCACGTTCGAAAACCTTCTGACCGCCGCCGCCTACGGCCAGAACAAGCGCGAGGCTGAAGTCGCCGACCAATGCGTCGCGATCCTGCGAGACACTGAACTGCTGCCCAAGGCCAATCAACTGGCCGGAACCCTGTCCCTCCTCGACCGAAAGCGCCTCGAACTCGCCCGCGCGATGGCGACGGGGCCAAAGCTTCTCCTCCTCGACGAAATCGCGGGCGGCCTGACCGAAGGCGAATGCCAGGCGCTTGTCGCCACCATTCGCGGCCTCCATGCACAAGGGATAACGATCATCTGGATCGAACACGTCCTCCACGCGCTGAATTCCGTCGTCGAACGCCTCCTCGTCCTCGACTTCGGTCGTGTCATCGGCATTGGCACCCCCGACGAGATCATGGCCTCGAAAGAGGTCCGCGAGATCTACCTCGGGATGGAGGCCTGAATGGCGCTTCTGTCCACACACGGCCTCACCGCGCAATACGGGCAGTTCAAGGCCCTTTTCGGCGTCGACCTTCACGTCGACCCCGGCGAATGCATCGCGATCATCGGCGCGAACGGGGCGGGCAAGACCACCCTGATGCGGTCAATCACCGGGGTCCTGCGCAACGCGCCCGAGATGATCCGCCACAACGGCGACCCCATCGGCGCGCTCCCCGCTGACCAGATCCTGCGGCGCGGCATTGCCATGGTCCCCGAAGGGCGCAAGCTTTTCCCCTCGCTGTCCGTCGAGGAAAACCTGCTGATCGGCAGTCAGGTCCGCAAAGGATCGGGCCGCTGGTCCCTGACGGAAATCTACAGCCTCTTCCCGATCCTCAAGGACCGCCGCACCTCCCCCGGCACCGCCCTGTCGGGGGGGCAACAGCAGATGGTCGCCATCGGCCGCGCCCTGATGTCGAACCCGGAACTTCTCCTCTGCGACGAGATCAGCCTTGGCCTCGCCCCGGTCGTCATCCGCGACATCTACGCCGCCCTCCCGGCGATCCGTGCCACTGGGGCTGCCGTCATCATCGTGGAACAGGACATCAGTCGCGCCCTGTCCGTCGCCGACCGCATCTATTGCATGATGGAGGGCCGCATAACCCTGACCGCCCCGGCGAAGAACGTCACCCGCGAGGCGATCCACGCCGCCTATTTCGGGGCCGCAGCATGACCCAGCCTTTCACATTTGCCCAAATATCCTCTGGGGGTTTGGGGGGCGAAGCGCCCCCATCGTCCGAGCCGTTGCGCACTCTTCGCGCAAAAGGCGAGACAAAAGGCGTGCGCGTCAGCGCTCAATCTGACAACCGCCCCCACCCGCGAGGCGTGCGATGATCTGGCTTGACGTCCTCGTCCAGGGCATCCTTCTCGGCGGGCTTTACGCGCTTTTCGCCGCAGGGCTCAGCCTTGTCTTCGGCATCATGCGGCTCGTCAACCTGGCCCACGGCGACCTGATCGTCTTCGCCGCTTTCGCCATTCTCCTCATCACCGGTTCGACCGGCCTCAATCCGTTCCTCGCGGCCTTGATCGCAGCACCGGTGATGTTCGCCGCCGGCTGGGCGCTGCAACGTTTCGTGCTGAACCGGGTGCTGGGACAGGACATCCTGCCGCCACTTCTTGTCACCTTCGGCCTTTCTGTTGCCCTGCAGAACGGCATGCTCGAGGTGTTCAGTGCCGACAGCCAGCGCCTGTCGGTCGGACCCCTGGAAAGCGCTTCGATTGACCTTGGACCCGTCACTGTCGGCACCTTGCCGCTCCTGACCTTCGCCAGCGCCGTCGCGGCGATCTTCATCCTCAACCGGATCTTCTACACGACCGCCCTGGGCCGCGCCTTCCGGGCGGTCTCGGACGACCCGACCACGGCCAGCCTGATGGGGCTGAACCCGAAATCCGTCTTCGCCATCGCCACCGGCCTTGCCATGGTCATCGTCACCCTCGCAGCACTTTACCTTGGCATGCGCGCGAACTTCGATCCTTCCATCGGCCCCGCCCGCCTGCTTTACGCCTTCCAGGCCGTCATTATCGGCGGCCTTGGGTCGCTTTGGGGCACGTTGGCCGGGGGGGCGATCATCGGCGTCGCCCAGACTTTCGGTGCGCAGATCAACCCGGAATGGCAGATCCTGGCCGGGCACATCGCCTTTCTGGTCGTCCTTCTGATCCGCCCGCGCGGCCTGTTCCCCAGGGCGGTGGACTGACATGGCTACCGTCACCACAAGCACCCACGCCAGCCGCATCGCCGGGATCATCGCGCTGGTCCTGATTGCGATCGGGCTGATCCTGCCCGCCTTCGCCTCGCGCAGCCTGATCCAGGACCTGTTCTTCATCCTGACGATACTGACCCTGGCCCAGCTTTGGAACCTGATCGCGGGTTTCGGCGGCATGGTCAGCGTCGGCCAGCAGGCCTTCGTCGGGATCGGGGCCTATGCGATGTTCGCCGGCGTCATCCTCTGGGGCTGGGACCCCGTTCCCGCGATCCTGCTCGGGGGCCTCGCGGCCTTCCTCCTTGCCATCCCGATGGCCTTCTTTGCCTTCCGCCTGGCCGGGGCCTACTTCGCCATCGGCACCTGGGTCATCGCCGAGGTGACGCGTCTTTTGATCGCCCAGTGGAAAACCCTCGGTGGCGGGACGGGCACCAGCCTTCCGCGTGAGGCCACTTCGGACATCCTGGGCGTAACCACCATCGCCGACATCTTCGGGCTAAGGGACGCCGCCGCCCGCGACGTGCTGGCCTATTGGCTGGCATTGGCACTTGCCGTCGGCACCATGGCTGCGATCTACGCGCTTTTGCGGTCTCGCACCGGTCTTGCCCTTGCGGCTGTGCGCGACAACGACAACGCCGCGCAGTCGGTGGGGGTCGATGCCCGGCGGGTCAAGTGGATCGTCTTCCTGTCAGCCGCCACCATGACCGGCCTCGTCGGCGCGCTGATCTACATGCAGACCGCCCGCATCTCGCCTGACGCGGCCTTCAGCGTCACCAACTGGACCGCTTACGTCATATTCATCGCCGTCATCGGCGGCATCGGGCGGCTGGAAGGCCCGATCCTTGGCGTCCTTGTCTTCTGGGGCCTGCAGACCGCCTTTGCCGACTATGGCAGCTGGTATCTCCTCGCCCTAGGCCTTCTGGCCATCGCCACCATGCTTTTCGCCCCGCGTGGCCTTTGGGGTCTGATCCACGACCGCACCGGCCTTGCCCTTTTCCCTGTCCAACGCCGCCTTATAGGAGCCAAAGATGGCTGACATCACAACCGACGTCCTGATCATCGGCA
This sequence comes from Tabrizicola sp., assembly GCA_041752895.1. Taxonomy (GTDB): domain Bacteria; phylum Pseudomonadota; class Alphaproteobacteria; order Rhodobacterales; family Rhodobacteraceae; genus Tabrizicola. The sequence goes on along the minus strand of JBGSVS010000588.1, from coordinate 3,682 downwards.
CCGGCCCTGCGGGTTCGGCCACGGCCGCTCTTCTCGCCTCCTATGGGGTCGAGACGCTGGTGGTGAACCGCTACCGCTGGCTGGCCAACACCCCGCGCGCCCACATCACCAACCAGCGCACGATGGAGGTGCTGCGCGACCTTGGCCCCGAGGTCGAGGACGAGGCGATGAAGCACGCCACGCATCAGGACCTGATGGGCAACAACGTCTTCTGCGTCTCTCTTGCGGGTGAGGAGCTGGGCCGGATGCAGTCCTGGGGCACCAGCCCGGAATCGAAGGCCCGCCACCTGCGCGCTTCCCCCTGCGAGATGAACGATCTGCCGCAGACCTTCATGGAGCCGATCCTGTTCAAAACCGCCTGTTCCCGAGGCGCTCAGGCGCGGATGTCGACCGAATACCTCTCCCACGTTCAGGACGCGGACGGCGTGACCACCACCTGCCGCGACCGGCTGACGGGGAAGGACCTGACCATCCGCTCGAAGTATCTCGTCGGCGCGGATGGCGGAAACTCCCTCGTCGCCGAACATGCCGGCCTGCCGTTCGAAGGCAAGATGGGCGTCGGCGGGTCGATGAACATCCTCTTCCGCGCCGACCTGTCGCGGTATGTCGCGCACCGGCCCAGCGTGCTTTACTGGGTCATGCAGCCGGGGGCTGACGTGGGCGGTATCGGTATGGGACTTGTCCGCATGGTCCGCCCCTGGAACGAATGGCTCATCGTCTGGGGCTACGACATCAACCAACCCGCGCCGGTGGTGGATGCCGCATTGGCAACGCTAGTTGCGCGCCAGCTTGTCGGTGTGCCGGACCTTGAGATCGACCTGATCTCGGCCAACACCTGGACGGTGAACAACTGCTTTGCCACCCACATGCAGAAGGACCGCGTCTTCATCATGGGCGATGCGGCCCACCGGCATCCGCCCTCGAACGGGTTGGGGTCCAACACCTCGATCCAGGATGCCTTCAACCTCGCCTGGAAGCTGGCCGCCGTGGTCAAGGGCCAGGCCAGCCCCAAGCTTCTCGACAGCTATTCCACCGAACGCGCCCCCATCGCTCGCCAGATCGTCACCCGCGCCAACCAGTCCATCGCCGAGTTCGGTCCCATCTTCGAGGCCCTCGGCATGGACGGCGGCGTCGATCACGACCGGATCGAGGCCTCCATGGCCGCGCGCTGCGACGCCACCCCGGCGGGTGAGGCGCAACGTGAGGCGCTGCGCAAGGCCATCGACTTCAAGGTCTACGAATTCGACTGCCACGGGGTCGAGATGAACCAGCGCTATGCCTCGGGCGCGGTCGTCGGCGATTGCACCACGGCCCCGGTCGGCGATAACATGGAGCTGTACTACCACCCCACCACCACCCCTGGCGCGCGTCTGCCCCATGCCTGGGTCTATGACAGGACCGGCGCGAAGCACTCCACCCTGGATCTTTGTGGCAAGGGCCAGTTCACCCTTCTGACCGGCATCGGCGGCGAAGGTTGGGCCAAGGCCGCCGAAGCGGCAGGCAAGACCCTGGGCCTGCCGATCCGTGCCGTCACTATCGGCCCGCGTGCTGACTATGAGGACCATGTCGGCGATTGGCACCGCGTCCGCGAGATCAGGGACGGGGGCTGCATTCTGGTCCGCCCCGACCACCACATCGCCTGGCGCAGCGCTGCCGCGTCTTCTGATCCTGCGGGCGACCTTACCCGCGCCCTCCGCCAGATCCTGGGGCACTGACATGAGCACCGAACAAGGGTTCTTCACCGAAGCCACCTCTGCCGAAGTTGTCATCTCTCGCAACGCCAAGGCATCAGATGCACGTCTGGCCGAGGTCATGGCGATCCTCACCCGCCACCTCCACGCCGCCGTGAAGGAGATCGAGCCGACCGAAGGCGAATGGTTCCAGGCGATCCAGTTCCTGACGGCCACGGGCCACATGTGCACCGATTGGCGGCAGGAGTTCATCCTGCTGTCGGACGTGCTGGGCGTGTCGATGCTGGTCGACGCGATCAACAACCGCAAACCCTCGGGTGCCTCGGAATCGACCGTTTTGGGCCCCTTCCACGTCGCCGATGCGCCGGAACTGCCGATTGGATCGGACATCTGCCTTGACCAGAAGGGCGAGCCGATGCTGGTGCGCGGTACGATCCGATCGACCGATGGCACGCCCCTCGCGAACGCGAAGATCGATGTCTGGCAGGCGAACGACGAGGGCTTTTACGACGTTCAGCAAAAGGGCATTCAGCCCGACTTCAACCTGCGCGGCGTCTTCCGCACCGGGCCGGACGGCAGCTACTGGTTCAAGGGGGTGAAGCCGAAATTCTACCCGATCCCGGACGATGGCCCGGTCGGCAAGCTTCTGGCTGCCCTTGGCCGCCACCCCTACCGCCCCGCGCATCTCCACTACATCATCGAGGCCCCGGCCCACGCCCGCCTTGTCACCCACATCTTCGATCCGGACGATCCCTACATCACCTCTGACGCGGTCTTCGGGGTGAAGGAAAGCCTGCTTGCGAAGTTTGTCCGGATCACCGACCCGGCCGAAATCGCGAAGGCAGGCTTAGACAAGCCCTTCTTCCTTGTGGAGCACGACTTTATCCTGGCGCCAACCTGAGCCGCTCATGAAACCCTGCATCATCTGCGTCGCCATCACCGGATCGCTGCCGAAAAAGGCCGACAATCCCGCCGTGCCGATCACCGTTGCCGAACAGGTGGAATCCACGCACGAGGCCTTCGAGGCGGGTGCCTCCATCGTCCATGCGCATGTCCGGAACGTTGACGAAACTCCGTCTTCCGACCCGGAGAAGTTCGCGCGCCTGAAGGAAGGGGTCGAGAAACACTGCCCTGGCATGATCATCCAGTTCTCGACGGGGGGGCGCTCGGGCGCAGGCAAGACGCGGGGCGGCATGCTGCCTTTGCGCCCTGACATGGCCTCGCTTTCCGTGGGGTCGAACAACTTCCCGACCCGCGTCTACGAGAACCCGCCTGACCTTGTCGACTGGCTGGCCGCCGAAATGCGGGCCCATGACATCAAGCCCGAGGTCGAGTGCTTCGATCTGTCCCACATCCATCAGGCGGCCGCGATGCAGGCCGATGGGCGGCTGAAGGCCCCGGCCTATATCCAGTTCGTGATGGGCGTGAAGAACGCGATGCCCGCCGACCGCGATGTCTTCGACTACTACATCCGAACGGTGGAACGCCTGCTACCCGGGTCAGAATGGTGCGCGGCGGGGATCGGTCCGCACCAGATCACGCTGAACGAATGGGCCGTCGTCGCTGGCGGCCATGCCCGCACCGGGCTTGAGGACAACGTCCGCCTTGACCGCACGACGCTTGCCCCGTCGAATGCGGCCCTGGTGCGCCGGGTGGTCGATATCTGCGATCGCCATCAACGTCCCGTCGCTACTCCCGCACAGGCGCGCAGGCTGCTGGGTCTTGCAGCGCGCTCTGCATAAGCGGTTCGAAGGAGGACCAGAATTAAGGGCTGCCTTGGACGTTTCTGAACTTGCAGGGATTTTTGGCTCCGGCGGTAGGGATCGAACCTACGACCAATTGATTAACAGTCAACTGCTCTACCGCTGAGCTACGCCGGAACACCGCGGGGTCTATAGCAAGGCCGGTCGGGGGCGGCAAGGGGCAAATCCGGGGAAAGTGGGCCTGGGGTCAGATGGCCGAGAATGTGGCGTGCGGGTGCAGGGCAGGGG
>JBGSVS010000587.1:0-9849 GCA_041752895.1 Tabrizicola sp. | reverse complement strand
CCTGCGCCAGCCACCGGGGCGCGCATGTCCATGTCGATCTCGCGGGGCGCTGGCTTGCCGACCTTGGTTTGTCCGAGTCCGACCTGCGCTGCGGCGCGCATGAACCGGGCGACAAGACCGAACGCGACCGGCTTATCGTGGCGCATGAAAAGCCCTGCCAGCTGCACAACAACTGTTCGGGCAAGCATTCCGGCTTTCTGACCGTGACCCAGCACCTGAAGGCCGGGCCGGAGTATGTGGAAATCGACCATCCGCTGCAAAGGGCTGTCCGCGCCGCCACGGAAGAGGTGACCGGCGAGACGGTGGCGGGTTGGGGAGTCGATGGCTGTTCGGCCCCGAACTTTGCGATGACTGTGGCGGGAATGGCGCGGGCCATGGCGAAATTTGCCACAGCCCGCGAAGGCCACGGCGCGCGTGAAGACGCGATGCACCGCCTTACCCGGGCGATGGCCGCGCATCCGCATCTTGTCGCGGGCGAGGGCGAGACCTGCACGGAACTCATGCGCGCGATGGGCGGCAAGGTCGCGATCAAGGGCGGGGCCGAGGCCTTCTATGTCGGTATCGTGCCGGAAAAGGGCCTTGGCATCGCGCTTAAGGCGGTGGACGGCGGCTACCGCGCGGCCGAGGCTGCCATCGCGGCCCTTCTGGCCAAAGTCGGGGCGCTTGACCCGACGCATCCGGCAGCGGTCAAGCGGATGGCGGGTGTCCAGCGCAACTGGCGCGGGCTTGAAACCGGGGCCTTCCGCATCGCAGACGGATTTGCCACCTGAGATCACGCCAGTTGATTTGACCGGCAAAGCGCGTAATCTTTCCGGATGAATGCCGAAGCGCCGATCCCGTTTCCGTCTTCTGCCCACATCCCGGATGAGGTCAGTTTCGACCGCAAGGAACTGGGCCAGATCCTCCGCGTCTATGGCCGAATGGTCGCCGCCGGGGAATGGCGCGACTATGCCATCGCCGCAATGCGCGACCTTGCGGTCTTCGCGGTCTTCCGCCGCACGGCCGAGACGCCGCTCTACCGCATCGAAAAGCGCCCCAGACTGCGCGCGCGGCAGGGGCTTTACGCGGTGGTCGGCATGGACGGGCGCGTGCTGCGTCGGGGCCATGACCTTGACCAGGTGCTCAAAGTGTTCGAACGCCGCCTGATCGGTCCGGTCTGACCCGTCAAAGCCGCTGCCGCGTCTGCACCAGCCCGCCACCGCCTGCCGAGATTCGCGCGACTGCTTCCTTCATTCCTTCGTAGGACACCGACATCGTGTGACCGTTGGCATGGATCAGCCGGTCGCGGTCGACGACAATCGCCGCATGACCCTTCCAGAAGATCAGATCGCCCCGCTTGATCGGCTCGTTCGGGTTCAGCTGGCGGCCCAGCGACATCTGCATGTCGCTGTCCCCGGGGCAGGGCAGGCCGCAGGAATGCAGCGACAGCTGCACAAGGCCCGAACAATCCAGCCCGAAGCGCGAATTGCCGCCCCAGAGATAGGGTGTGCCAAGCAGGCTTTCCGCGACGGATACCGGATCGTCATACCAGTCCCCCAGCGCACGGAGGTGGCGAAGGGGCACAAAGCCGTGCGGCGTGTTCGCCCAGGCGCCCCAGGACCCGACCACTGCCAACCGCGACCCAAGGCTGAGCGCCATGCGTTCGGGTGCCTGGACCTGCGGTTCGGAATAAAGATGCGTCCCGGAGGATGCCACCCAATGCGTCGGTGCCGGACCCTGGCCAAGATCGCTTTCGGCCATCCAGCCGCAATAGCCGTCCTTGGCTGACATCACGAAGACATGGCCCTGATCCCGATCGATGACAGTGACCGCCTCGCCCAGAAGAAGTTGGCGTTCGCGCAGTCCGGAGGGGCTTTCGCAGAGGTTCGCCAAAGGCACGATCACCTGTGCCTGCAAGCCTTCGGTGAGGGGTGCTTCCACCACGCCCGACATCGACACATGCGCCACCCGACCGGAAAAAGGTGTCAGCCGTCTGTCCATTGCCAGCTCCTCCCGCTTTCCTGTCCCTGCAAACTGGTCACCATACCTGTTCCGCCTCCCCGACGGATCCTTACAGCTTCATCATTTCGGCGAGCCCTTCAAGCACCGCGCGCGCGCCCTGGCCCACTCCGCCCTTCGGACGCGCCGGTTGGTCGCTTGGGGTGTGGCCGTAAATGTCGAAATGCATATAGCGCGGCCCGGACACGAAGCGACGCAAGAACAGCGCCGCCGTGATCGACCCGGCAAAGCCGAAGCCCGGCGCATTGTCGAGATCAGCTATCCCCGGCTCGATCACGGCCTCATATGCGTCATGGAACGGCATCCGCCAGACCGGGTCGAACCCCGCCTGCGCCCCCGCCTCCAGCGCCGAAGCAAGGTCCGCGTCATCGGTGTAATAGGGCGCGAGGTCCGGCCCCACCGCCACGCGCGCAGCACCGGTCAGCGTCGCCATGCTGATCAGCACGTCCGGGCTGTCCTCGCAGGCAAGGGCCAGCGCATCGGCCAGCACCAGCCGCCCTTCGGCATCGGTGTCGTTGACCTCGACCGTAAGGCCCTTGCGGCTGGTCAGGATGTCCTTGGGCTTGATCGCGTTGCCCGCAACCAGGTTTTCCACCGCCGGGATCAGAACGCGCAGCTGGACCGGCAGCCCCAGCGCCATGATCATCCGGGCAAGGCCCAGCACCGTCGCGGCACCGCCCATGTCCTTTTTCATCAGGTTCATGCCCGCTGACGGCTTGAGGTTCAGCCCGCCCGTGTCGAAGCAGACCCCCTTGCCGACCAGCGTCAGTTTCGGCCCCCGATTGCCCCAGCGCAGGTGCAGAAGACGCGGCGCGCGCGGGCTGGACCGCCCGACGGCATGGATCAACGGGAAGTTCTGCGCCAGAAGCTCCTCGCCCCGGATCGCGGTGAACGACGCACCGAAGCCGTCCGCCAGAGCTTTGGTCGCAGCTTCAAGTTCGGCCGGGCCCATGTCTTCCGCAGGGGTGTTGATCAGGTCGCGGGTCAGCGCCTCGCCCTCGGCCATGGTGATCAGGCGTGCCGGGTCTACGCCCTCGGGGCAGACAAGCCGGGGCAGAGCGGCGGGTTTGCGACCCGGGCGATACCGGTCAAACCGGTAGCCAGCCAGCAGCCAGGCCAGCGCCGCCTCGGTCGCCTCGGCTTGGGTCAGTTTGCCGGTCAGCACCCAGTCCCCCGCCGGAAGTCCCGCCACCGCCTTGGCCAGTCCGAACCGAAGCCGCCGCCGCGCCTGATCGGTGCCATAGCCCGCCACCGCCCCTGCGATCCCGCCATCCGCCGCAGGCAACAGCCGCAGATCGCCAAGGCCACCCTCAAAGCCGGTTGCCGTCAGCCATCCGGCCCAGCTGGCACCGGGCCCGGCCAGAAATCCGGTGAGTTCGTCGGGACGCAGCACGTAAAGCGACCTGGCAGAAGTGGACGCTTCGGCAAAGGCAAAGGGCGCGCGGCTGGACATCATGGGGCAGGGTAAAGGGACAATGCCATCCAATTGCCCCGCTTCACGCCCAGAAAGCAAGCGTTTCCATGGTATTGCACCCATTTGCGGAAGATTCGCCGCAAATCTGCGTCAGCCGGGCAGCACTGTCGCATAGGGCGACCCGCACCGCCTGCCGGTTGATTGTGCCGCCTTTCCGCCCTGCAACCCCACCTTGTGCGAGTCGGGCCGGATCGCGCGGCGACAAGACAGATCGGCGCGGGGCTTGCCCGGTCAGCTTGACTGGTCCGCAACCCCTGACGAGGTCACCAGCGACCGTTCCGCCACCCGCAGAAGCCGGGCCCAGACCGCCGAGAATGCCGTGGCATCCGCGCGTTCAAGGCAGATCTTTGCGTCCCCTGCCACCGTCGACAGGCTGGACAGCCCCAGGTCTCCGGCAAGCCGCACCAATAGGCCAAGCTGACGCGCCAGATCGCGCAGATCCTGCGCGCGAACCTTTTCGGCAAGCCCGGCCATGGTCAGCGCAAGTTCGCCAAGCGCCCGCGTCACCATCTGTTCGGCGACCGGAGCGCCCAGATTGCGGTAGATGACCGCGATAGCCTCGACATCCTGACGCACGATTTCGCGTGGTCTGAGAGCGGTAACCTCTCCCATTGCATACACCCAAATTGCAACACACCCGGGGCCAGACTGCAGCAGCATGCTGAAGAATTGGTTGCCCGCGCCCGGCTGTCCCGGGATTTTGCCTCTCGAATTTTCTGCAAATGCCGCTTAGGGAAGGCTCAGCAAGGATGATGACATGACCCATATCCGCCCGCTTCCCAGCTATCTGGTCCAGCGCTTTCAGGGCTGGCGTGCCACGACCTACCAGGACAACCGCGCCTGGTATCGCCGCCTTGCCGAAAGCGGCCAGCATCCGCGCGCGATGGTGATCTCGTGCTGCGACAGCCGGGTGCATGTCACCTCGATCTTTGGGGCGGATGAGGGTGAGTTCTTCATCCACCGCAATGTCGCGAACCTGGTCCCGCCCTACAATCCGGACGGCGAATACCACGGCACCTCGGCAGCGGTGGAATATGCGGTGACCAGCCTTGGCGTCGCGCATATCGTCGTTCTTGGCCATTCCAACTGCGGCGGGGTCAAGGGCTGCCACGACATGTGCCGCGGCCATGCCCCGGCGCTGGAGGCGAAGTCCAGTTTCGTTGGCCGCTGGATGGACATCCTGCGCCCGGGTTTCGACAAGGTCGCTCACCTCCCGGATGGCGAGATCCTGGAGGCGCTGGAGAAGCAGGCGGTGCTGACCAGCCTCGAAAACCTCATGACCTTCCCCTTCGTCAAAGCCGCCGTAGAGGATGACCGGCTGACCCTGCACGGGCTTTGGAACGACACCGGCGAAGGCGGGCTGGAAAGCTACGATCCGGCGCGGGATGGCTTTGTTCCGGTCTGAAAGCAAAAGGTCCGGCGGATCGCTCCACCGGGCCTTAGCTTTTGGGCGAAGGATCAGCCCGCAGCCGTCACCGCGCGTCCGGTCAGCACCTTGACCAGGTTCGCCCGGTATTCGGCCGACCCATGCAGATCGCCGTTCATTCCCGACGCATCGACCTTCAGCCCCGACAAAGCCGAGGCCGAGAAGTCCGCCGACAGCGCGCGTTCCGCCTCGGCCCAGCGGAAGACGCCGTCGTTGCCTGCACCCGTGACGCCGACCCGGACCCCGTTCGCAAACTTGGCGACGAAGACCCCGGTCAGGGCAAAGCGGCTGGCGGGCTGGTTGAACTTCACATAGGCCGCCTTCTGCGGGATCGGAAAGACCACCTCGGTGATGAATTCGCCCTCCTCCAGCGCCGTGGTGAACAGGCCCTGAAAGTAGTCATCCGCCGCGATCTTGCGCTTGTTGGTCACCACGGTTGCGCCACTGGCCAGAACCGCTGACGGGTAGCAAGCCGCCGGATCGTTGTTGGCGACGGACCCGCCGATGGTCCCGCGAGACCGCACCGCCGGATCGCCGATGCCACCGGCAAGGTCCGCCAGCGCCGGGTAGTGCGCGCGGGCCTCCTTGGCAACGACCACATGGGGCGTCGCCGCCCCGATATGCAGCCCGCCGTCGCCGGTGCAGACCCCCTGCATCTCCTTTATGCCTGTCAGGCTGACCAGCGTGCCGGGAGCCGCAAGGCGCTGTTTCATCGTCGGGATCAGCGTCTGCCCACCCGACAGGGCCTGCGCCCCATCCCCAGCCAAAGCCTTCGCCGCATCCGCGATGGTCGAGGGTTTTGCGAAATCGAAGTTGTGCATGGTGTCCCCCTTAACCGTTGATCGCCGACCAGACCCGCGACGGCGAGACTGGCATGTCGATATGCGTGACGTGAGCGTGGCCGCCGCGCTGCAAGGCATCGATCACCGCGTTGACCACTGCCGGAGGGGACCCGATGGCCCCCGCCTCGCCACAGCCCTTCACCCCAAGCGGGTTGTGGGTGCAGGGCGTCAGGCACGAGTAGTCGACGTTGTAGAACGGCACGTCCTCGGCCCGTGGCATCGGGTAGTCCATGTAGGACCCCGTCAGCAGCTGGCCGTTTTCGTCATAGGTCGTGAACTCGCACAGCGCCTGGCCGATCCCCTGGCCCACGCCGCCATGCACCTGACCCTCGACGATCATCGGGTTCATGATGTTGCCGAAGTCGTCCGCGCAGTGGAAGGCCACCACATCAACCTTGCCCGTGCCCTCGTCCACCTCGACCTCGCAGATATAGGCGCCTGCAGGATAGGTGAAGTTGGCCGGGTCGTAGAAGGCCGTCTCCTCCAGCCCCGGTTCCAGCGTCTCCAGCGGGTAGTTGTGCGGGACGTAAGCCGAGAACGCGATCTCGCCGAAGGTCTTGGCCTTGTCGGTGCCCGCCACGCTGAACTTGCCATCAGCGAAGGAAATATCCCCCTCGGCTGCTTCAAGCATATGGGCTGCGATCTTCTTGCCCTTGGCGATGATCTTGTCGACCGCCTTGTCCATCGCCGTGCCGCAGACCGCAAGGCTGCGCGACCCGTAGGACCCCATCCCGAACGGGATCTTGGCGGTATCGCCATGGACGATCTCGACCGACGTATCCGGGATCCCCAGCTTGTCCGCCACGATCTGCGCGAAGACCGTCTCATGGCCCTGCCCGTGGCTGTGCGCACCCACCATCACGCTGATGTTCCCGGTCGCATTCACCCGCACAGTCGCCGCATCGTAAAGGCCGACGCGGGCACCCAGGACACCCACCAGATTCGACGGAGCAATCCCGCAAGCCTCGATCCAGGTGGAAAGCCCCATGCCCCGCAGCTTGCCTTTGGCTTTGGACGCCGCCGCGCGTTTTTCAAAGCCTGCGAGGTCCGCCATCGCCATCGCTTTGTCCAGCGTCGCCTGGTAGTTGCCAGTGTCGTAGAGCAGACCCACCGGCGACTGGTAGGGGAACTGGTCGGGTGTCAGCAGGTTCTTCCGCCGCACCTCGAACGGGTCAAGGCCCAGCTCGCGGCACATCTTGTCGATCACCCGCTCCAGCGAATATGTCGCCTCGGGGCGGCCCGCGCCACGGTAGGCATCGACCGGAGCCGTGTTGGTGAAAACGGTTTTCACGTTCACATAGACATGCGGCACCTTGTAGGGCCCCGACATCAGCGTCCCGTGCAGGAAGGTCGGCGTCGCGGTCGAGAAGTTCGACAGATACGCCCCCACATTCGCCAGCGTCTCGGTGCGAATGGCCAGGATCTCACCGTCCTTGGTGCAGCCAAGCTCGATCTTCGTCACATGGTCGCGGCCATGGGCATCGGTCAGGAACGACTCGCTGCGCTCCGCCGTCCAGCGCACCGGGCGGCCCAGCTTCTTCGCCGCAGCCAGCACCAGCGCCTCTTCGCCGTAGTGATAGATCTTGGAGCCAAACCCGCCGCCCACGTCGGGGGCCACGACCTGCAGCTTGTTCTCCGGGATGCCCAGCACGAAGGCCGCCACCAGAAGCCGCGTCAGGTGCGGGTTCTGGCTGGTCGTCGTCAACTTGTAGTCGCCGGTGCCGGGGTTGTATTCGCCAATGCTGGCCCGAGGCTCCATCGCGTTCGGCACCAGACGGTTGTTCACCAGTTCCAGCGTCACCTTGTGCGGTGCGGCCTTCATCGCCGCATCGACGGCGGCGCGGTTGTCCTCGATCCAGCCCCAGTCGAAACAAAGGTTGTCCGGGATCTCGTCATGCACGCGGTTCGAGGCATCCGCAACGGCCGCCTTCATGTTGACGATCGCCGGAAGCTCCTCGATCACGCTGTCTTCCGCCAGCTGTTCCGCCGCGTCCTTTGCCTGAGCGACCGTCTCGGCAATCACCGCCGCATAGGCGTCGCCCACATGGCGCACCTTGCCATGTGCCAGCACCGGGCGCTTGGGTTCGCGCATCGGGGTGCCGTCGCGGCTGTTGATCAGCCAGCCCGCCGGGTTGCCGCCGACGTCCTTGAAATCCTCACCCGTGAAGATCGCCAGCACGCCCGGCATCGCCGCCGCCTTTGCCTGATTGATCGACTTGATCCTCCCATGCGCGACGGTCGAGCGGACAAAGACCGCAGCCGTCTGCCCATGCAACGCCATGTCGTCAGTATAAACCCCGCGTCCGGTCAGAAAGCGGATATCCTCGCGGCGCTTGGTCGATGCGCCAATCCCATGATCCTTCGGCATCTCGCTCCCCCTATTCCGCAGCCAGGGCCGAGACGTCCTGCCCCGAGGCAGCCATCACGGCCTTGACGAGGTTGTGGTAGCCCGTGCAGCGGCAGATGTTGCCGTCAAGGTAGTGGCGCACCTCGGCTTCGGTCGGCTTGGGGTTCTCGGCCAGCAGGGCCGCCGAAGACATCACCATGCCCGGTGTGCAGAAGCCGCATTGCAGCCCGTGATGGTCCTGAAACGCCTGCTGGATCACCGACAGCGACCCGTCGGCATTCGCCATGCCCTCGATGGTCTTCACCGAAGCCCCGGCTACGTCCGCCGCAAAGACCGTGCAACTTTTCACCGGCTTGCCGTCGACATGCACGACGCAGGCGCCGCACTGGCTGGTGTCGCAACCGATGTGGGTGCCGGTCATGCCCAGCCCTTCGCGCAGGAAAGAGGACAGCAGCGTCCGCCCTTCCACTTCCCCGCTCACGGCCTTGCCGTTCACGGTCATCGAGACCTTCGTCATTCTTGTTCCTCCCTGGGTAATCCTAGGTATTCGCGTATCGTAGTCGCGGGCCGCCGGTTCAGCCGAGCAGGCGTTTGAACCAACCCTTCTTCTTTTCTCCCGAATCGGCAACTGCTTCTTCGGCCCCGTCTGCGGGTTCCAGATCCGGTTCCTCAACCGCAGCCTGAAAGCGTGTGAAGAACTCGTCCGCCAGCTTTTTAGCGAAGCTGTCGATGATCCGGCTGCCAAGCTGGGCGATCTTGCCGCCGACGTTGGCTTCGGCCTCGTAGGTCAGGCGGGTGCCACCCTCCATCGGCTCGAAGCTGACATTCGCGCCGCCCTTGGCAAAGCCAGCGACACCGCCCTTGCCCTCACCGCTGATCTTCAGCGACCGGCCCTCGACGATGTCGGACAAATGAACCAGACCGGTGAAGGTGGCCGACACCGGGCCGACCTTCTGCTTGACCACGGCCTCGTAGCCATCGACCACCGAACCGGTCAGGCTTTGGCAGCCGGGGATGCATTCCTTCAGGACTTCCGGGTTCAAGATCGCGTCCCAAACCACTTTCGGGTCAGACTTGATCTCGCGGGTATCACTCAGCAGCATGGAACGTCCCCCTCTTGCGGCCACAGAGTAGGCGGCGGCACGGCAGGGCGCTATGCTGCCTAAGTCGTAGGAACCTACAGCTGACCCACCACAGCCTCCAGAGCGCGCGGGTCGATGGGCTTGTAGAGGATCTCGGTCCCTGTCGAGGTTGCAGCGGCCCGCACGTCCCAGCCCCGGTTCGCGGTGATCAACCGTGCCGGCACCAAGCCATGTGCCGCGCGGATGCGGGACAAAAACTCAATCCCGGTCATCCCGTCGCCCAGCTGTTGGTCGACAAGGAAGATGTCCGGCAGGATGCCAATCTCCTCGATCAACGCCAAAGCCTCTTCGCCCGAGGCCGCCTCCAGCACCGTCATCCCCCACTTCTCCAGCAACAGCCCCAGCGCCCGGCGCAACTCGGCGTCGTTTTCCACCAGAAACGCGATCTTGTCCGCCGCAACCGGCCCTGTGCGGCGGTCAGGTATCTCCACCGGCAAGGGCAGACCTACGTCCCCGTCCGATAGCGGCAGCTGCAGCATGAAGCAGGTTCCCCGTCCAACCTCGGACTGCAGCCCCAAAGGGTGGCCCAACAGCGCACAGGCCCTCTCGACGATGGCCAACCCAAGCCCCATCCCCTCGCTGGCCGAGGCGCGGGCATTGAGGCGGTGGAACTCCTTGAA
>JBGSVS010000586.1:0-1894 GCA_041752895.1 Tabrizicola sp. | reverse complement strand
GGCGGATGCGCTGGGCCGCCTCGGCCAGGGGGCGACGCCAGCGGGTGTGGTCGTCGAGGACGGCGCCGGGGGCCTCGGCCGTGAGGCGCTGTTTCAGGCCCCCGGAATCGTAGGGCGGGTCGGCCTCGACCACCTCGATCAGGCGCGGGATCGGCAGCGCCTCGACCGGCAGGTCAGGACCAAACCAGGGTTCGAGAAGGGCTTGGGTTTCGGCATCGTCGATCAGGCGGAAGCTGGCGATGCCGGGGGTAGACGCCAGCGCCGCAAGGATCGCATCGGTCTGGATCTGCACCTGTTCCTCGGGGGCAGAGAGGCGGATGGTGGCGGTCTTGGCCAGCGCCTCGGACCAGCGGGTGGCAAGGCGGCCCGAGGCGAGCGACAGGGCAAGGGCGAAGACGCAGAGGAAGGTCATCGCCCCGGCAGTGAAGGTCGTGAGCCAAGCGGTGGGGCCGGAGGGGGGGACGACTTCCAGCGCGCGGGTGGCGGGCGAGGCGGGTTTGGCGGCGGGGGGTCTCATAGATCAGCCCCGGCAAGCTGGACCCGGTGCTTGGCGATGCGCAGCACGCGGGCCTGGATCTGCGCCTTGGCCTGACGGATGAGGTTCAGGTCGTGGGTGGCCACCAGGATGGTCTTGCCCATCTTGTTCAGTTCCACCAGCAGGGTGAGGATGCGCAGCGACATCTCCCAATCCACGTTGCCGGTGGGCTCATCCGCAAGGATCACCATCGGCTCGCCCACCAGCGCCCGGGCAATGGCGACACGCTGCTGCTGGCCGCCGGAGAGTTGCGAGGAATCGTGATCCTCGCGCCCGTCAAGGCCGACTTTGTGGAGCGCCGCCCGTGCCCGCGCGATGCGCTCGGCCCGGGGGACGCCCTTGTAGATCAGCGGCAGTTCGACATTTTCAAGCGCCGAGGTGCGGGGCAGAAGGTTGAAGCCCTGAAAGACGAAGCCGAGGAAATGCCGCCGCAGAAGCGCGCGGGCGTCTCGGTCAAGGCTTTGCACTTCCACGCCGTTGAAGAGGTAGCGGCCCATGGAGGGTCGGTCGAGAAGACCGATCGTGTTCATAGCGGTCGACTTGCCGGATCCGGACGGCCCCATGATCGCGACGAACTCGCCCCGGTGGATGACAAGATCGACATGCTCTAGGGCGCGAACCTCGGTCTCGCCCATGCCGTAGGTGCGAGAGACGTCCTGAAACTCTATCAGCTTCTCGGCCATCTCAGCTTCCCGTGGTCTGGTCAACGATCACGAGGCCGCCTTCGCCAAGGCCTTCCGCAGTGATCGCCGTCAGTTTGCCATCGGTGTCGCCGGGCTGCACCGGAATTTCGGTCGGGATGCCGTTCTGCAGCACCCAGACCGACTGGCCGACCGATGTGCCGCGGGTGAGTTCGGGGCCCGAATTGCGGCGCGGGATGATCATGCCGATCAACCCGCTTGGACCGCTGTCCGAGCTGTCCTCGCTGGCCTGTGGCGGCGTATAGCGCAGGGCGGCGTTCGGGACGCGGAGGGCGTCGTCCTGCACGGTGACCGCAATCGAGGCGGTGGCGGTCATGCCGGGGCGGAGGAGGCCTTCGCTGTTGTCGACCGACAGGACCGCCTTGTAGGTCACCACGCCTTCAGTCGTTTCGGGCGCAAAGCGAACGGTCGTGATGGTGGCAGGAAAGCTGCGGCCGGGATAGGCGTCGACGGTGAACTGCGCCTCATTCCCGACTGCGACCCGGCCGATGTCGGCCTCATCGACGTCGACGCGCAATTCCATCCGCGCCAGGTCCTCGGCCAGGGTAAAAAGCACCGGCGCATTCAGCGAGGCAGCGACGATCTGGCCGGGTTCGGCCGTCCGGTTCAGGACCACGCCGGTGATCGGCGACCGTATCACCGCCTTCTTTACCTCGGT
>JBGSVS010000585.1:0-1615 GCA_041752895.1 Tabrizicola sp. | reverse complement strand
GGATGTCTGCGCCTGTCCCAGGCCCAACGCCACCCGCTGCCGCTCCTCCGCCAGCCAGATGCCGAACGCCGGATCGACGATGTCGATGCCTTCCAGGAACTCCCGGCCCGAGGCGAGCGCCTGCCGCGCCGCTTCGGGATCGCGGTCAAGATCGGTCGTGAAATCCTCAAGCCGCACGCAATCGCGGTCGCAGTTCAGGTGACCCGCCACCGGCCCCAGCGCCTTGCGCAATTCCGTCAGCGCCTGCCGCAAGGACCCCGAGGCCTGTTCCTGACCGCGATCCGACCAGAGCCGGCTTTCCAGCCAGCGGCGCGGGCGGCAATGATCCTCGGTCCTGCACAGCATCGCGAGCATGGCCCGCGACTTCGCCCCGCGTGGGGTCAGGTCACACCCATCCACGCCCAGCACCTGAAATTGTCCGATCAACCGTATGAACATCGGATTGCTCCGCTTTTCGCTGATTTCTGTCGTCTCGATGCACAATCGCGGGGCCTGCGTGAAATTTGCGTCAATTGGGCCGGGCCGGGCCGGACCAGCAGGAGAAAATCGTGAAATCGCGTGAAATGCGGGGTGCCAGACGGCGCGCAACCCCCTGATTCGGTGGCCGAAAGGGTCAATTCTCCCCCCGAAACCGGGGCATTTGACGGTTTCACGGGGAATTAACGCCCGTTTCTCCCCCTTGAGTGCAGCCTGAACTCAACCTGGCGGCCAGGGACCATCCCGGCCACGAAACCCGCGAAAGGTCACATGATGCCCAGACCTGTTCCGTCCGTTCTAGTATCGCCTGTCACCGCCCCGGATCACAGCCACACCGGCCAGATCGAACGTCTGACCCGGCTTCTGCAAGGCGATCTTCCGCCCCTGTCCCGCACACCACTGCCTGGGACGGTCCGTCCAGGGCTGAATTTCGCCGTGCAGGATTATCTGGGTCTGGCCAGTCATCCGGCCGTGCGACCGGCAGTGCCGTCCGATCCGAAAGATGCCCAGGACGACAGCCTTGCCGCCCCGATGATCGAATCCCGGCTTGCTGCCGCGCTCAAACTGCCGGGCGCCGTCACCTTTTCTTCTGGCGAGACCGCGATCCGCCAGACGCTTTCAGCCCTGCTGACCCCGCAAGACCACGTTCTGGTAGATTCGGCCGCGCCTTCCGCCCTGTTCGAAGCCGTCAGCGCCAGCGGAGCCGATCTGCATCGCTTCCCGAACGGCTCGCTTGAGGCCGTCGAGCGCCGACTTGACCGTCTTGCCATGCAGCCCGGGCGCGTCGTGATCGCCGTTCCAGCGGTGTCGCCCCACGGATCAAGGGTCTGGGACTTGGCCGAGCTTTCCGCCCTGACCAGGACAAAGGGCGCGCTTCTCGTCGTTGACGCCTCGCACGATCTTGGCTCGATGGGTCAGGACGGTGGCGGCGTGATGGAGATTCAGGGCTGCACAGGACGCGCCGACATCGTCCTTGGCAGTCTGGACTCCTGCTTTGGCGCGGCAGGCGGCTTTGCGGCCTTCCGCGACCCGGACCTTCTGTCCACCCTGCGTCGCGTGGCACAGCCCCTGCCGCCCGAAAACGCCCGTTCCATTCTTGCCGCGACCGGGATCGCCTTCAGCGCCGAGGGCAGCCAGC
>JBGSVS010000584.1:0-2734 GCA_041752895.1 Tabrizicola sp. | reverse complement strand
TGGTGATCCGGCTGGGGCGGGGGTTCAACGCGATTGAGGTTCAGGGGGACCGGGTCGTGGCGGGGGCTGCGGCGCTGGATGCTCATGTCGCGCGCAAGTCGGCAGAGGCGGGGCTGGACCTGACGTTTCTGCGGACCATTCCCGGGTCGATCGGCGGCGCGGTGCGGATGAATGCGGGCTGTTATGGGTCATATGTGGCGGATGTGCTGGAGGACGTGCGGATCGTCACTCGGTCGGGTGAGGTCGTGACGGTGCCTGCCTCGGCGTTGAACCTGCGGTATCGGCAGAGTGATGTGCCCGAGGGCTCGGTGATCGTCTCGGCCACGTTCCGGGCCGCAAAGGGCGATCCGGCGGCGCTGGAGGCGCGGATGGTCGATCAGATCGCCAAGCGGGACGCCTCGCAGCCGACGAAGGAGCGGTCGGCGGGGTCGACGTTTCGCAATCCGGCGGGGTTCTCCTCGACTGGGAAGGCGGATGACAGCCAGGAACTGAAGGCCTGGAAGGTGATCGACGATGCCGGGATGCGGGGCGCGCGGGTCGGCGGGGCGCAGATGTCGGTCATGCATTCCAACTTCATGATCAACGCAGGGGGGGCGACGGCGGCGGATCTGGAAAATCTGGGCGAAGAGGTCAGGAAAAAGGTTTACCAATCAAGCGGTATCACGCTAGAGTGGGAAATCATGCGGGTCGGAGAATATCCGCAGGACTAACGATATCACGGGTCACATAAGACCCGGATGAGGCAGTGTATGGCGGGCGCATCGAGCAGGATGGCCCCCGAAGTGGCGGTTCTGATGGGTGGGCTTTCCGCTGAGCGGGAAGTGTCGCTTGTCTCTGGGCGCGAATGCGCCAAGGCCCTGCGGGAGGCTGGTTACCGGGTAACGGAGGTCGATTGCGGCCCCGATCTGCCTGCGCGGCTGGC
Source organism: Tabrizicola sp. (assembly GCA_041752895.1). Taxonomy (GTDB): domain Bacteria; phylum Pseudomonadota; class Alphaproteobacteria; order Rhodobacterales; family Rhodobacteraceae; genus Tabrizicola. The sequence continues at coordinate 1,812 of JBGSVS010000584.1, read as the reverse complement.
TGATCTGAAACCCTCCGTCTGCTTCAACGCCCTGCATGGCCGTTGGGGCGAGGATGGCTGCGTCCAGGGCATCCTGGAATGGCTGGGCATTCCCTACACGCATTCCGGGGTGCTGGCTTCGGCCCTGGCGATGGACAAGGTCAAGACCAAGGAAGTCTATCGCGCTGCTGGCCTGCCGGTGGTGGAAAGCGTTCTCGCCACGCGGGATGAGGTCGAGGCGGGGCATGTCCTGCCCGCGCCCTATGTGGTGAAGCCTTACAATGAAGGCTCCTCGGTCGGGGTCTATATCGTCCGCGAAGGCTCGAACGCGCCTCGGCTGGCGGCGTCGATGCCTTCGGTGGTGATGGTCGAGACCTATGCCCCCGGCCGTGAGTTGACGGTAACGGTGATGGGCGACCGGGCGTTGGGGGTGACGGATATCATCACCGACGGCTGGTATGACTATGAAGCGAAGTATGCGCCCGGCGGCAGTCGGCATGAGTGCCCGGCGAACGTGCCCGCAGAGATCGAGGCGGCGTGCCTCGACTATGCGCTGCGGGCCCACAAGGCGTTGGGGTGCCGGGGGGTGTCGCGCACCGATTTCCGCTGGGACGAAAGCCGCGGTCTTGCCGGGCTGATCCTCTTGGAGACGAACACCCAGCCCGGGATGACGCCCACATCGCTCGCCCCGGAACATGCCGCGCTGCACGGGATGAGCTTTGCCGACTTCTGCGCCTGGATGGTGGAGGACGCGTCATGCAATCGCTGACCGCCCGCCGTCCGGCCCCCCGTGTCCGCAAGGACCCCGCGCCGTCGAAATGGGCCTACAAGGTGCAGCGCTGGATGCTGACGCCCTATGTGCGGGCGTTCCTGGTCAAGGGGTTGCCGACGCTTGCCGTGGTCGGCATGATCGGCACCTGGTTCAGCCATGAGCCGAACCGGCAGGCGCTGATCGGGCAGTTGACGCATCTGCGGGCAGAGTTCGAAGCGCGGCCGGAGTTCCGCGTCAGCCTCGCCCGGGTCGAGGGCGCGTCGGACGATCTGGCAACGGCGGTGCGGGCCAAGCTGGCGCTGCCCTTGCCGATGTCGTCCTTCGACATTGACCTTGATGCCGCGCGCGACCGGGTCGAGGCGCTGGATGCGGTCCGCAAGGCCGATCTGCGGGTCCGGTCGGGCGGCGTGTTGCAGGTGGTCATCACCGAGCGGATGCCGGTCGCAATCTGGCGCACCGAGGACGGCCTTACCTTGGTCGACGAGACCGGCCACCGCGTTGCGGGCCTTTTGTCACGGTCCGATAGGCCCGACTTGCCGCTGATCGCCGGTGAAGGGGCCGATCTTGCCACGCCCGAAGCGCTGGAGCTGATCGCTGCCGCCGGCCCCCTGACCCCGCGCGTCCGGGGCTTGGTCCGCATGGGCGACCGCCGCTGGGATCTGGTGCTGGACCGCGACCAGCGCGTGCTTCTGCCCGAGGACAACCCGGTGCAAGCCCTGGAACGCCTTCTGGCCTTGGACCATGCGCAAGACCTGATGAACCGCGACATCCTGACTGTCGACTTGCGGTCAGACCACCGACCCATCCTTCGCCTTTCCACCCATGCCCTTGCCGAAATACGCCGCGCGCAGGGCCTAGAAACCGTGGAGAACGAACTGTGACCGATCTCTATACTTCCCAGCGTGCGATGCGGAACATGCGCAAGGCCGCCATGCAGCGTGGCGTGATTGCCATTCTGGACGTGGGCACCTCGAAGATCGCCTGCCTTGTCTTGCGGTTCGACGGGCCGGACCGGCTGCGTGAGCAGGACGGGGTCGGGCCGATGGCCGGGCAAAGCCAGT
>JBGSVS010000583.1:0-3640 GCA_041752895.1 Tabrizicola sp. | reverse complement strand
GCTTCACCCGCAGCCGGACCACCTCGACCGGCAACACCGGCAACAAGGCCGACCGCGCCGAAGACCAGCAGTGCCGCCGCCAGCTGACCCCGCCCGCCAGCGACGGCCCTCCGTTATGCCCGATCTCGCTCATCACCAACTCCGAACACTTCGATTAAAAGTGCGCTTTCTCTTCCGCAAATATCCCACGGGAGGTCCGGAGGGTGTGAAACCCTCCGGGGCCAACCCCAAGCCCGCCGTCAGTCATACTCCCGCAACCGCGCCACATAGCGAGCCATCGTGTCGACCTCCAGGTTCACCCGGTCCCCCACCGCAACCTCGCCCCAGGTCGTCACCGCCTGCGTGTGCGGGATGAAGTTCACCCCGAACTCCGCCCCCGCAACCTCGTTCACCGTCAGCGAGGTCCCGTTCAGCGCCACCGACCCTTTCGGAGCGATGAACCGGGCCAGCGCTTCGGGCGCGCGGAAGGTCACCCGGACCGACCCGCCCTCGGGGCGCACGCTCACCACTTCGGCCAGCCCGTCGACATGGCCCGACACGATGTGGCCGCCAAGCTCGTCCCCCACCTTCAGCGCGCGCTCCAGGTTCACCCGCTTGCCCGGAGCCCAGCCGTTATGGCCGATATTGGTCTTCGACACCGTCTCGGCCGAGATCTCGACGTCGAACCAGCCTTCCGGCTGATCCCCCAGCGCCACCACGGTCAGGCAAACCCCATCACAGGCAATCGACGCCCCGATGTCGATCCCGCCCACGTCATACTTCGTCGCGATCCGCGCGCGCAGGTCACCCGTGACCTTCGTCTCGACGATCCGACCGATATCGGTGACAATTCCGGTGAACATGGGCGTGCTCCTATCCCTGCCGTTCCGAGGTAAAGCCCCGCCAGACGTCTTGCAAGCCTTGGGCAGTTCGGCCCATGATCCGGGTAAGCCCCCGTTAACCATTCCGCGCCAAGGCTTGGCGCAGCCCCCGATCAAGGCTTGGCCCGTGACCGAAACCCGCCGCTTTCTGTTCCTGCAAGGCCCCCATGGCCCCTGGCTCCGCCAACTTGGCCGGCAGCTGCGCGCAACGGGAGCAAAGGTCTGGCGGGTCGGCTTCAACCTCGGCGACCGGCTCTTCTGGCGCGGGCCGGGCTATATCGCCTTTCAGTACAACCACGACCGCTGGGAAGCGACCTGTGCCGCGATCCTGTCGCAGCATGCGATCACCGATCTGGTCGTCTATGGCGACACGCGGCCGATCCATGCCACGGCGATCCGGCTTGCACGCGCGCAGGGCATCACCGTGCATGTGTTCGAGGAAGGCTATCTTCGCCCCTACTGGGTCACCTACGAACGCGGCGGGTCGAACGGGCATTCCCGTCTGATGGACCTCACGCTGCCGCAGATGCGGGCCGCGCTGGCGCAGGTCGACCTTGACCTGCCCGAGGTTCCCGCCACCTGGGGAGACATGCGCCAGCACATGTTCTGGGGCGCGCTATATCACGGCTGCGTCGCACTCGGTTTCCGGGCCTATGCCAACTTCCGCCCGCACCGGACGCTGACCGTGGGCCAGGAGTTCCGCCTGTATCTCCGCCGCTTTCTGTTGATGCCCGTCCACCGGTGGGAGCGCCGCCTTGCGACCAGGGCCATCCGCAACGGCGGCTTTCCCTACCACCTGGCGATCCTGCAGCTGGAACATGACGCAAGCTTTCGCGACCATTCACCCTTTGCCAGCATGACCGACTTCCTGGCCCTGGTGATCGAGGGTTTTGCCAATGGCGCGCCGCGTCACCACCATCTTGTGTTCAAGGCGCATCCGCTGGAAGACGGCCGCGCGCCCATCGTGCCCGAGATCTGGCGCCTTGCCAGGTTGCACGGCATCCGCGACCGCGTCCACTTCGTTCGGGGCGGCAAACTTGCGCAGCTTCTGAACGACGCAAGGTCGGCCGTGACGGTCAATTCGACCGCCGGACAGCAGGCTCTTTGGCGCGGCTTGCCGCTGCGCACCTTTGGCGCTGCGGTCTATGCCAAGCCCGAATTCGTCTCCTCGCAACCGCTTGAGACGTTCTTTGCCGCCCCCGAACGCCCCGACACCCGCGCCTACCGCGATTATCGCCACTTCTTGCTGGAAACCTCGCAAATCGTCGGTGGCTTCTATTCCTCGCGGGGGCGGCGGGCTTTGCTACGACAGGTTGTGGATCTGATGCTTTCGCCGCAAGATCCCTACCAGGCGATTGAGGATGGCAAAGCGGCACCGCGGCAACAGTTGCGGGTTGTCCGCTGATTTCGGAACAGCGCTGTAGCCTTGAAACGGCGCATTAGATAAGATTCCGTTGATAAAAATCCGAAGCAGAATGCAGGGGATACGAGCAGTGACAGTGTTTTCGTCGCACACGGCCAAGGTGATCGCCCTGCTGGCAACCGTGGCCATGGTTGCCTCCTGCGGCCTGCCGCGGTCGGGTCCGAACAAGCGCGAACTCCTTGCGGGCTCGGTCGAGTCGAAGGGTGACGCCTATATCGTGACCGTGACCCCCGCCGTGACGCGCGCGACGGCAGTGCAGCCAAGCTTCGGTTTCAGCTCCGGTTTCCGCAACGCCGGCGTCGTCGCCTCGGACATGATTTCCGCGGGCGACACGATCAACGTGACGGTCTACGAAAACGTCACGGACGGCCCGCTGCTTGGGAATGCCGGCCAACGTGTCTCGGGCATCTCCGACATCCAGGTCGACGGCCAGGGCTACATCTACATCCCCTACGCCGGCCGCATCAAGGCCGCGGGCCAGACGCCCGAGGGCCTGCGCCAGGCGATCACCCGCAAGCTGGAAGCCCAGACGCCCGACCCGCAGGTCAGCGTCTCGCGCAGGCCGGGCGAAGGTGCCACAGTTTCGATTGCGGGTGGGGCCGGGCTGAACGGCGTCTACCCGATCGAGGCCTCGACCCGCACGCTGGCCGCAATGCTGGCCAAGGCGGGCGGCGTCACGGTCGATCCCGCGATTGCCATCGTCCGCGTCACCCGTGGCAGCCACACCGGCAAGATCTGGCTGAATGACCTTTACGAGAACCCCTCTCTCGACATAGCACTTCGCCCCGGTGACAGCATCGTGGTCGAGGAAGACACCCGCAAGTTCATCGCGTTGGGTGCGACGGGCGCGCAAAGCGTGGTGCCGTTCGAATCCGAAACCATGTCCGCGCTTGAGGCCATCGCCACCGTCGGCGGCCTTGCGACCATGTCCGCCGACCCGACCGGCGTCTTCATCCTGCGCGACGAAAGCGAAGAGATTGCCCGCGCGGTCCTGGCGCGCCCCGACCTCATCGGTGATCAGCGCGTCGTCTATGTCCTCGATTTGACCGAACCCACCGGCCTGTTCGAGGCGCGCGACTTCATGATCCGCGATGGCGACACGCTGTACGTCACCGAAGCGCCCTTCGTGCAGTGGCAAAAGACGCTCGGGGCCATCACCGGCTCGACTGCCGCGGCGACCGGCCTTGCCGACACCGTCAACGCGGGGGAATGACGGCGTCCCCGGTCGGCACTGGATTGCCTGACCGGCTGACCGGTGTTCCCCGCAGGCTGGTCCACCAGAACCTGTCGCTCTGGCGCGATGCGCGGCTGGCCCGCGTGCTGCAGCTTGCCGGGCATGAGCTGCGGGCGGTCCTGC
>JBGSVS010000582.1:0-2600 GCA_041752895.1 Tabrizicola sp. | reverse complement strand
CATCCCCTGCCACCGGGTCACCGGGACAGGCTGGTTTGGCGGCTTTTCCGCACCGGGCGGGGTCGAGACGAAGGCCGCCCTTCTGCGCCACGAGGGGGCGCTGCTGCTGTAATCCTGACTTGTGATCCCGCCGGGGCGGAGGGAAAGTGCCGCAGGTTTCAGAACAAGGATCAGCAACATGACCTCTGACACGCTGCCATTGGGCCGCATGCTTGCAATCTTCCTGGCCGTCCTGGTCGCCGCAAACCTGGTACTTGCGGCGCTGGGATACTTCTTCCCGGACCTGCCGGTCCCATCCTCGATCGGGATAGTCATGGCGATGGTCGGGGCCATGTCCTCCGGGCAAGCCGCAACAAAGGCACTGAACCGACGCATGACTTTCGGCGAAAAGGCCGTCTTTGCTGTCCTGGCGACGGTGCTGTCGGCGGTAGTCGGCATCGCGATCCTTTGGGGCATCTTGGCCTGGTTCGGGGCTCCGTTCACTCTGGAGAACGTCGTGCTTGGGATGACAGGCGAAGCGGTCCCTGCGGCGGAGATCCTGGGTTTCATGGCCTGGATCGTGCCCATCGTGCTGGCGATCACCGTGCTGGTCACCTACTTCGGCGCTGCAATGGGGTCGCGCAACCAGATCAAGCTGCAGGAAAAGCTGGCCGCGAAGGGCCGGTGATCTGACGCTATCGAAGGCGGGCGGCTGGACCTATCTGGCCGCTTGTGCCCCGTCCCGGCGCGGCTTACCCCTCGTGTGACAGTTTCATGACAGGTTCGCCGTGACCCTTGGCGTCTTCCTGGCCGTTCTGGGTGCGGCCTTCCTTCATGCGCTTTGGAATGCGCTGATCAAGCTTGGGACGTCGAAGGTCGGCGGGATGGTGATCCTGTCGATCGTCGAGGTGCCGATCGGGTTGGTGGTGGTGATGCTGACGCCCGCCATCGACCGGGCGGCGGTGCCTTGGGTGATCGCGGCGGGCTGCACGCATTTCGCCTACAAGTTCTTCCTGACCTATGCCTACGACCGGGGCGACCTGTCCCGCGTCTACCCAATTGCGCGCGGGGCGGCCCCGATGATCGTCGCGCTGTTCGGGGCAGTGTTTCTGGCCGATGCGGTCTCTGGTAAGGAGTATATTGCGATAGCCGTGCTGGCCGCCGGGATCCTGCTGATGGCGCGGGGGGTCTTCACCAGCGGCGAGGATCAGAAGCTTCTGCCCTTCGCGCTGGGATCGGCGCTGGCGACGGCGACATACACGCTGATCGACGGGATGGGCGCGCGAGTCTCGGGCTCGCCCGCCGCCTTTGTCGCCTGGGTCTTCGTGGCGGATGGGTGCTTCTTCACGCTGGGGATGCTTGCGCTGCGCGGCTGGGACGTGATCCCGCGGAACTGGCAGGCCTGGCGGACGGGGGCCTTCGCCTCGGTCGCAAGTTACGGGGCCTATGCGGTGTCGATCTGGGCGATGACCTTCGCCCCCATCGCGGTGGTGGCGGCGCTGCGCGAGACGTCAATCCTGTTTGCGGTGCTGATTGGCTGGCTGGTCTTTGGCGAAAGGTTGGGCAGGGACAAGGCCGTGGCCGCGCTGGTGATCGTTGCAGGGGTGATGCTGACACGGCTGTAGCGGGGGTCAAATCTCTTCGAAGAGATTTGCAAAAGCCTTCGAAGGCTTTTGGTCTACCGAACCCGGCGGATTCCTTCGGGGACCAACTGCTGCACGATCCCGGCGAGGCACAGGTAAAGCGAGGTCAGCACCAGAAGCCATTTCGCCACCGGGCCTTCGTTGAAATCCCACCATGCCGCCCAGGCTGCCAGCACGATCCAGGCAATGCAGACGCCCAGCGAAATTTCATACCAGCGGCTGGTGCGGACCTGGTGGATGAACTTGAGGTTGGTGAACATCGTCACCGACAAGAGGATCACCACCAGAAGGATCACCATTTCGCCGGGCTGGGTCGCGAACAGGACCAGCACGACCATGTTCCAGCAGGCCGGAAAGCCCGCGAAGGACTTGTCCTTGGTCTTCATCCGGGTGTCGGCGAAGTAGATCACCGACCCGTAGCAGATCACGATGATCGCAAGCCAGCCGGTCCAGCCGGGCAGAAGGCCGGACTTGAACAGCGCAAAGGCCGGGATGAAGACATAGGTCAGATAGTCGACGATCAGGTCCATCAGGACCCCGTCATAGGTTGGCCAGTTCTTGCGCACGTCGAAGCGGCGGGCAAGTGGGCCGTCGACCCCGTCGACGATCAGCGCAACCACCAGCCAGAGGAACATCAGGCTCCAGTTTTCCTCGACGGCCGCCAGCATGGCAAACATCGACAGGACCGCTCCAGAGGCGGTGAGGAGGTGGACCGAGAGGGCTTTCAGGCGCGGAGACATGGGCCCCTTGATGGCGGATTACGGTGTTGGGTGCAACAGGGTCGGGCAGCGTCAGGCACGGGGATGGGCTTTTTCGTAGACCTCCATCAGCCGGGCGGCGTCGACGGCGGTGTAGGCCTGGGTGGTTGAAAGCGAGGCGTGGCCGAGAAGTTCCTGGATCGCGCGGAGGTCGCCTCCGGCGGACAGAAGGTGCGTGGCAAAGCTGTGCCGCAAGGCGTGCGGCGTCGCGGTGGCGGGC
>JBGSVS010000581.1:0-2595 GCA_041752895.1 Tabrizicola sp. | reverse complement strand
CCGCTCCACTCCCCCCGCGAGGCCGACAAACGCGGGGGTGCGGTGATGATCCGGATGCCCGACAAGGCCGAGGCTGCGGCCTGCGTCGGCGCGCTAGGGGTCGAAGGCTACTCGGTCGACTTCCGCGGCCCGATCCTGCGGATGTCGCCCGGTTTCGTGACCGAGGAACGCGCCGTGGACGCCGTTTTCGACATGGTCGAGGAGGTGATGACCCGCCGCCGCCGCCGGTTCGCGGGGCAGGGGGCAAGAACCGGAAACCCGACCGAAGTGCTTGCCAGCCTCGCTGCGGGCCTTGCGGGCAGGGGCGTCAAGGTCGTGGACCTTACCGCCCAGCTTGGACCCGAAACCCCGATCCTGCGCCTGCCCGAAGACCTCGCCCGGAACACCCCCAAGGTCGGCATCCACCCGATCAGCGCGTATGACAGCGACGGCCCGTTCTGGGCCTGGAACTGGCTTGAACTCGGCGAACACTCCGGCACCCATTTCGACGCGCCGCACCATTGGCTGTCGGGCAAGGACCACCCGGACGGCTACACTGACACCCTGTCCGTCCAGCGCCTGATCGCGCCCGCGAACGTCATCGACTGCTCCCCTGACGCCGCCGCCGACCCCGATTTCCTGCTGACCGCCGCCCATGTGAAGGCCTGGGAGGCGCAGCACGGTGAAATCGGCCCCGGCGAATGGGTGCTGATGCGCACCGACTGGGACAAGCGGTCCCATGACGAAGAGCTGTTCCTGAACGAGGACCCCGATCCTTACGAGGACGGCTCGCATTCCCCTGGCCCCTCGACCGACTGCATCGATTACCTGCTGGGCAAGGGCATCGTCGGCTGGGGCACACAGTGCATCGGGACCGACGCAGGCATGGCGGGCAAGTTCAGTCCGCCCTTTCCGGCGCACAACTTCCTGCACCGGGACAACTGCTTTGGCCTGGCGAGCCTGTGCAACCTTGACCAACTGCCGCCGAAGGGCGCGATGCTGATCGTGACGCCCCTGAAGATCAAGGATGGCACCGGGTCACCGATCCGGGCCCTGGCTTTGATGCCTTGACCGGCCGAACTCCGTGGATTGAGGCCGCGCCGAAAACGCGCCATAACCGGGTCATGACCGACACTCCAAGCTTCCGCCAGATCCGACGCTCGTTGCCCATTGCGCTTTTGCGGGCGCGGGAAACGGTGATGGGGCCGTTCCGTGACATGCTCGCGACCTCGGGCGTCAACGAACAGAAATGGCGCGTCCTGCGTGTCTTGCAGGAACGCGGGCCGCTGGAACTGAGCCAGGTCGCCGCCGAGGCGGTGCTGCTGCTCTCCAGCCTCACGCGGATGGTCGGGCCGATGGTCGAGGAGGGGCTCATCACCCGAATGACCCCGCCCGAAGATCGCCGCAAGTCGGTGGTCGCGATCACGACTGAGGGCCTTGCACTGGTGAACGCCCATGCCGGGGTCAGCGCGGCGATCCTGGGCCAGATCGAAGCCGACTTCGGCCGCAAGCGGCTTGAAACGCTGCTGGACCTGCTGGAGGACCTGCAGAAGCTGGACTTGCGGTCCGCCCCGCCAAACGGCAGCAAACCCCGACGCTAAGGCCAAACGGGGGTCCTTCTGCAAAACAGCCGTTGACAGCTTTTGGATCGTTCCAGTATGCATTTGGAACGCGCCAAATGCGGGGGAATCATGCGCTGGGCACTTTTCGGGGCAAGCACGATCGCAGCCGAGCACATGATTGGCGCCCTGAAGGCGGCGGGTCAGGACCTTGCTGTCGTCCACAGCGCGACCCTGCCGCGCGCGACGGAATTCGCCCGGGCGCATGGGATTGCCGATGCGACGACGCAGCTTGACGCGGTCTGCGCGGACCCGCAGATTCAGGCGGTCTACATCTCTTCGACCAACGAAAAGCACCACGCGCAGGCCATGGCGGCGATTGCGGCTGGCAAGCATGTGCTGTGTGAAAAACCGCTGGCGATGACTGTGCCTGAGGCCACCGAAATGGTCCGCGCAGCACAGGCGGCGGGCGTCACGTTCGCCACGAACCACCATCTGCGCTGCTCTGGCAGCCACCGCGCCGTCCGTGACCTGATCCGCGCCGGCCGGGTCGGTCGCGTGTTGTCCTTGCGCCTGTTCCACGCCGTCCACCTTCCGCCGCATCTGCAGGGCTGGCGGATCGACAATCCTGACGCGGGCGGCGGGGTCATTCCTGACATCACCGTCCATGACGCGGACGCGGCGCGGTTCCTCTTGGACGAAACGCCCGTCAGCGTCGTGGCGCAGTCGACGGCAAGCGGCATGGGGCAGGGGGTCGAGGATTCGGTGATGTCGGTCTGGGCCATGCCCTCGGGCGCAATGGTCCAAAGCCACGAAAGCTTCACGCATCCTTTCGCCGGGTCGGGGCTGGAGGTGCACGGGGACGAGGGCTCGATCTTCGCGCGGGGCGTGATGACGCAACAGCCGGTGGGAGAGATTGATCTGGTTACGGCACAGGGCCGCGAGGCCGTGCAATTCCCGAAGCACAACCTTTACCTCCAAGGCGTGACCGACTTCCTGGCCTCCGTCGCGGGGCAGGGGGCCCCGGCCGCGACAGGGGAAGACGGCATCGCCTCGC
>JBGSVS010000580.1:0-3681 GCA_041752895.1 Tabrizicola sp. | reverse complement strand
TGCAGGGGGGCGATGGTCTGGCCCCCGTCGGTGACCGTCAGCGTGTCAAGCACGCCGCCAAGCGGGCGGAAATCGACCTCGATGCCACGGGCGGTGATGCGATGGGTCATGGGCGGCGGTCCTTTGCTTGCGGGCCAACCTTGCCGCCGCCGGGACCTTTGCGCAAGGAAAAGGCCGGTCCGGGCGCGCGGACCAGCCTTCCCTGTCTTTGAGGACGATCAGCCCTGGTTCTGTCCCATCTGTGCATAGCGCGCGGGATCGGCCGACTTTAGGCGCGAGGCCAAGAGGAAGCCGACAACACCGGCCAGCGGGATAAGGCTGGGCAGGATCCAGCTTAGGCTGCCGCCGGTGGTGGTGGTCAGATCGCCGAAGTTCATGAAGATGTAGACGAAAAGACCGGCCATGATCACGCCCGAGATCGCAGGCAGAATCAAGGCTGCCAAGGGCGACGCCGAGGCCTGTCCCGACCGGAAGAAGGCGATGATCGACAGCGAGGTGATCGCCATCATCGCAAGCACTCCCAACGTGCCAAGCTGGCTGACCCAGGTGAACAGGTTCAGGACCGGGTCAAGCCCGAGCCAGGCGAAGACGCCCACCACAACGAGAGCGGTGATCGTCTGCATGACGGACCCGACATGCGGGCTTTGGTGCTGGTCATGCGTGCTGCCAAAGACGTCCGGCAGCAGCCCCTCGCGCCCCGCGACATAGGAATAGCGCGCGATGTAGTTGTGGAAGGCGCTGACGGCGGCGAACAGGCTGGAGACAAGCAGGATGCCTGCGATCATCGGAACCGGCCCGCCGACGTAGCGGCCTGCAAGTTCGAAGAAGAAGGCGGTCGGATCGGGCAGGGCGGCGATGCCGGACTGCAGCTCGGCCACCCCGGCCCCGGCGATCAGAAGCCAGGTCACGAAGACGAAGAACACCCCGATCATCAGGACGGACAGGTAAGTCGCGCGCGGAATTGTGCGTTCCGGGTCGCGGGCCTCTTCCGAGTAGATCGTGGTGGCCTCGAAGCCGATGAAGGATCCAAGGACCAGCAGCACCGCCAAGGTGGGCGAGCCCGAGGTGATGGTCGGCCAGTCGAAGAACGGGATCGAAAGCCCCGCCGCGCCACCCTGGAACAGGATCGCAAAGGCCACGATCAGCACGATCAGATATTCTAGCGCCACCAGGACGACCATAACCTTGGCCGACAGGTCGACCTGCCGGTAGCCAAGCACGGCGACCAGCGCGATGGCGATCAGGCTCCAGCCCCACCACGGCAGGGCGATCCCCATCTCGCCGAAAACGCCCGAGGCGACGGCTCCCAGAAGGCCCAGAAGCCCGACCTGCATCGCGTTATAGGCGACGATGGCGATCATCGACACCGCCCCGCCTGCGCCCCCGCCAAGGCCGCGCGCGGCATAGGCGTAGAAGGCACCAGCGTTTGCGACATGGCGCGACATCGCAACGTAGCCGACCGAGAAGGCCAGCATGACCAGCGTGATGAAGACGAACGTCGCAGGTATGCCCGCGCCATTCCCAGCCAGGAACGCGATGGGCATCGCCCCCGCGACCCCGGTCAGGGGTGCGGCTGCCGACACCACCATGAAGGTGACGGCCACCAGCCCAAGCGAGTTGCGTCGCAGGCGGTTTGCCCCGATTTCGGTGAATTCAGACATTGTTCCCTCCGTGTTGCGCGCCGCCCGGGTCTTGGTTGCCCGGGTCAGCCTATGCTGCGGACAGGCCGCAGAATACTTAACAGTTTAACTATCTCCGGACAGATGTATAGCCCTTCTGTAGGCCCGCTGGCCGTAGAGCAGCGCCGAGGTGTCGTCCGAAAGCCGGACCCCTGCCACCCGTCCGACGATGATGTAATGCGTCTCCCACAGAAGGGCCGTGGCCAGCCGACATTCGAACGCCGCCGTCGCCCCGGCGATCATCGGCTGGGCCAGGTCGCCCGGCCCCCAGGTCACCTGGTCGAAACGCTCGGCCCGGTCGGTGGCGCTGCGACCGGCGAAAAGGTTCGCGATGTCCTGCTGGCTTTCCGCCAGAAGGTTTGCGCAGAAGGCGCGGTTCTGCAGGATCGCCGTCGCTGCGGCGGACTGGCGGTTGATGCAGACCAGCAGCGACGGATGCTCACCATCCGCCGAGACCGAGGTCAGCGACGACACCGTCACCCCCGCGCGCCCACCTTCGCCATCGGTGGTGGCAACGGCGACGAAGGTGGCAGCGCGGCTCATCCCCTCGACGAAGGCGGCGCGGAGGTCGATATCTGGCATCGGGTCACCCAGGAAAGGAAAAGTGGTCAAGGTCCCGGTCGGAACCTCGCAGGCGTCATGACCCCCGATATACGCCGGGAGGCCGCCTGGAAAATGGCGGAACTGGCCCCTGGCGCAGTTTTTCGGGCCTGCGGGCTGATCCGCGCCTCAGCCGGGGGAGCGACCCGGGTTGGGTCTGCCAAGATCGTCAAGGATCGGACAGTCCGGGCGCGCGTCTCCGGCACAGGCGTGGACAAGGTGGGACAGTGTCGCCTTCATCGCCTCCATCTCGTGGATGCGGGTATCCAGCGCCCTGATCTGGTCTTCGGCCAGACGCTTGACGTCGGCACTGGCCCGCGACCGGTCGCGCCACAGCGCCAGAAGGTCGGCGACCTTGTCCATCGGAAAGCCCAGATCACGCGCCCGACGGACAAAGCGCAGGACCTGGACCTCTTTCGGGCCATAGATGCGATAGCCCGACCCGGTCCGCCCCGCCGGGGGGATCAGGCCCGTTTCCTCGTAATAGCGGATCATCTTCGCCGACACGCCGCTGGCGCGGGCCGCTTCGCCGATGTTCATCATTTGTGGGCTCCATGGCGTCGCAGTCGCAAGGCGTTGGTCAGGACAAAGACCGATGACATCGCCATGGCCCCCGCCGCAAGGACCGGGGACAGAAGGATGCCGAAGGTCGGATAGAGGACCCCCGCCGCCACCGGGATCAGGGCGGCGTTGTAGGCAAAGGCCCAGAACAGGTTCTGCCGGATGTTGCGCATCGTGGCCCTTGATAGTGCGATGGCGTCCGACACGGCGGTCAACCGCCCTGTCATCAGCACCACATCCGCCGCCTCGATGGCGATATCTGTGCCGGTGCCGACAGCAAGCCCCACATCCGCCTCGGCCAGCGCGGGCGCATCGTTGATGCCGTCGCCGACATAGGCGAGCGGGCCAAATGTCTTGAGGCGCTTGACCGCCGCCACCTTACCATCGGGCAGCACTTCGGCCACCACCTCGTCGATGCCCAACTGGCGCGCAATGGCCTGCGCGGTGCGGGCATTGTCGCCGGTGATCATCGCGACCTTCAGGCCAAGCATATGCAGAGCGCGGATCGCCTGAGGGGTCGTTTCCTTGATCGGGTCGGCTACCGCAAGGATTGCCGCCAGCTTGCAATCAATAGCGGCATAGAGTGGTGATTTGCCCTGATCTGCAAGGCTGGCGGCGACCTCGGCAAAGGGCACCACATCCAGACCCAGCTTGGTCATATAGCGATCTGCCCCAATCTCTATTTTCTTGCCGCCCGCCTGCGCCACAACACCGTAGCCGGTAAACGAGCTGAAATCCGTCACTTCTGGCAGGGTCAGTCCATCTTCGACGGCTGCCGCCACGATGGCGCGGGCGATGGGGTGTTCGGATTTTTCCTCGACAGCACCAATAGCCGCCAGCA
>JBGSVS010000579.1:0-4627 GCA_041752895.1 Tabrizicola sp. | reverse complement strand
ATCGACGCCGCCGCCGATGCGCTGTGGCGGGTCTGGGCCGCCCTTGTTGCGGTTGCCGTTCTGGTGGCGCTCACCTAACTTCCTCGAAACGACGGAGACCCCATGCGCGCCGCCCTTCTCGCCCTGACCCTCGCCGCCCCTGCCGCTGCCGCCCCCTGTGGCGGCGATTTCGGCGACTTCCTTCAGGCGATGGAGGCCGAAGCCATCGCCGCTGGCATCCCCGCCGACAGGGCGGCCGAGTTCTTCGCAGGCGCCCGGCAGGACCCGAAGGTGCTGAAGGCCGACCGGTCGCAGGGCGTCTTCCGCAAGACCTTCCTTGATTTCTCGCAATCGCTGATCTCGAAAGGCCGCCTCTCCACCGCCCGGTCCAAGTCCGACGCCCTGCACGACATCTTCACCCGCGCGGAGGCTGAATACGGCGTCTCTCGCGGCATCCTGCTGGCCTTCTGGGCCTTCGAGACCGACTTCGGCCAGGTTCAGGGCGACTTCAACACGCGAAACGCCCTTCTCACCCTCGCTCACGACTGCCGCCGGCCGGAGCTTTTCCAGCCCCAGGTCCTTGCCGCCGCCCAACTGCATGCGCTGGACGAGTTCGACCTTGGCACCACCGGCGCCTGGGCCGGTGAGATCGGCATGGTCCAGATGCTGCCGAAGGACATCCTGGAACGCGGCGTCGATGGCGACGGCGACGGGCTGATCCTGCTGAAAACCTCGCAGGCCGATGCGATCCTTTCGGGCGCGCGGATGTTGCAGCACCACGGCTGGCGCGCGGGGGAACCCTGGCTGGCCGAGATCGCCCTGCCGGAAGGTTTCGACTGGTCCTTGACCGGCCTTGATACCGAACGCCCGACCGAGGACTGGCAGGCGCTTGGCGTCACCCCGCGCAACGGGGCGCTGACCCCGGGCCTAGCCGCCTCGATCCTCCTGCCGCAGGGCCGCAACGGACCGGCCTTCCTTGCCTACCCGAACTACCGCGTGCTGTTCGAGTGGAACAAAAGCTTCGTCTACGTCACCACCGCCGCCTACTTCGCCACCCGCATCGAAGGGGCCGAGCCTTACGACGCAGGCAATCCCGACCCGGCGCTGGAGCTGGAGCAGATGAAGGCGCTGCAGGAAAGGCTTGGCCAGCTTGGCCATGACGTCGGCAAGATCGACGGCATCCTTGGCGCGGGCACCCGCACGGCGGTGCAGAAGGAACAGGTTCGCCTCGGCTTGCCCGCCGACGGCTGGCCGACGAAAGACCTCCTGGACGCGCTTTGATGGCCAGCTGGGCCGTCGTCACGACCATGAAGGCCCCAGAAGAGAAGGTCCTCGCCTTCGCCGCGCATCACCTGTCCTTGGGCGCCCATCACCTCTGGCTCTACTTCGACGACCCCGAACAGCCGATCCCCGCGCCGCTGGCCAACCACCCCCGCGTTACGGTCACTCTCTGCGATGAGGCGCATTGGATGGGCTTCCAGAAAAAGCGCCCGCCGCAGCATCAGAACCGGCAGACCCAGAACGCTCGGCTCACCTATCGCTACATGGTCACGTCCGACTGGATCGTGCACATCGACGTGGACGAATTCATCCTGACCCCACGCCCGATCACTGCGATCCTCGACGACACCCCGGCCGAGACTATCGCCATGAAACTTGAGCCGTTCGAGGCCATGCACGACCCCCTTCTGCCCGACGACATCTATACCTCGCGCGAATTCCGTGGTGCGCTGCGGCATGAACACTGGCCCCGCCGCCGCGCCGCCCTTGGCCCCTACCGCAAGGTGATCCGCGACGGGATGCTGTCCCATACTGTCGGCAAGGTCATCTACCGCACCCGCGTGCCCGGCCTTCTGCCGCGGCTGCATGCGGTGATGGTGGACAAGGTTTTCGTGCCCACGCCCGAGTGGCAGCCGGAAATGAAGCTCATCCATTTCCATTCGCAGGACCGCACTGACTGGATCGACCGCATCCCCTTCCGGATGACCAAGGGCGCCTACCAGTTCCGACCCGAGCTGCAGGCCTTCCTGGCCGAGGCAACCCCTGAGGAGATCGACAAGTTCTACCGCCGCACCCAGATCATGTCCGTGGACCTGCGGGATGAGCTGGCGAAGGTTGGCCGCGTCATCATCGCCGACCTTGGGCTGCGGGTGAAGGTTCAGGCCCTGCGCGACGGCGCGCTGTAGACCAATGGCTGCGCATCGCGCCTCCCCTCCCCCGCCGTGGGGAGGGGATTGGGGTGGGGGGCCTTCAGTCGGTATTCACCAACATCAGCGCGGCACGCCGGAAGGTCGCCATGATCTCGGCCCCTTCCCTCTCACCCACGCCGGTGTCCGTCATCGCCTGCCCCATCACCGCCAGCCAGTCCTCAGCATCCTGACGGCGGATCTCCACATGCGCGTGGATTTCCCGTAGGTTCATGTGCCCGTGGCTTTCATGGTAGTACCGCCGCCCGCCGAAGAAACCGCAAAGGAAGTTGAACTGCTCGGGCCGCACATGGCTCAGCCCATGCCCGCGCTGGTGCATCGCCATGATCGTGGCCCCCTGCGGCAGAGTCTCGATCAGATCGTAGAAGTGGTTGACCAGCAACTGGACCTGCGGCTCTCCGCCGATCCGGTCAATCATCGGTTCCATCGCATCCTCCGTCCTGGGGCCCCGATTTCTTCGAAGAAATTGGACCGGAGCCTTTGAAGGCTCCGCACCGGACTTTTCGAAAAGTCCGGGTTCTCAGCTCTGTGGTCGCGTCTTCTTCGGGTCGTAATGCGACAAGGGCACGATCACCGCCGGCAGCCGCTTTTGCTGGCCATCCAGCTTACCGACCTCCAGCGCCGTCCCGACTTCGGCATGCGCCACATCGACCCGCGCCAGTGCAATGTTCTTGCCCAGAATCGGGGACCGCACCGACGACGTCACTTCGCCGACCTGAGCCCGCCCGACATGCAGGCAATCGCCGTGGCCCACATCCACGTTGGCGTCGATCTCCAGCCCCACGAACTTCCGCGACGGATGCTCTTTCCGCCGGATCAGCGCCTCGCGGCCGATGAAATCGTCGGTCTTGGACTTCAGGGGCACGGTGAAGCCGATCCCGGCTTCGAACGGGTCGGTCTGATCGCTGAAATCATATCCCGCGAAGATCAGCCCCGCCTCGATCCGCACCATGTCCAACGCAGCAAGGCCCATCGGCTTCAGCCCCAACCCGTCGCCATTCGCCCAGACGGCGTCATAAACCGCCGCACCGTCCTTGGGATGACAGAAGACCTCGAACCCCAGCTCCCCCGTGTAGCCTGTCCGCGACACCACCACGGGCGCCCCCGACGGCCCGCCCAGACGGCCCACGGTAAAGCGGAACCACCCCAGCTCCTCCACCGTCGGCTGGTGCGGCGCAGTCCAGATCATCCGCTTGATGATCTCGCGGCTATTCGGCCCCTGGACTGCTAGGTTGTGCAACTGGTCCGTGGAACTGCGAACCATCACCTTCAGCCCCAGCTTTTCTGCCTGTTCCCGGATCCAGACCCCACCGTAGTCATCGCCACCGATCCAGCGGAAGTTGTCGCGGCCCAGCCGGAATACCGTGCCGTCGTCGATCATCCCGCCATGGTCATAGCACATCGCGGAATAGACGACCTGACCTTGGGCCAGCTTCTTCACATCCCGCGTCAGCACCCACTGCATCAGCGCTTCGGCATCCGGCCCCGTGACCTCCCACTTCCGCAAGGGCGACAGGTCCAGCACCACCGCCGCCTGACGACAGGCCCAGTATTCCTCCAAGCTCCCGTTCGAAGAATAGACCTGAGGCAGCCAATAGCCTTTGTATTCAACGTGATGCCGGGTCTTGTCGGCGATCCGCGCGTGGAACGCAGTTTCCTTGGTCATCTTCGGCTCCGCATCAGGCGTGGGGCGATAGGCGATAGAGCGCGAGAAGGTCTCGGCCCCCGAATAGGTCCGGACATGGATATCCGACAGATACCAGCCATTGGCCGGAGACGTGTCATCCGGGCAGGCCGAACTGACGCAGACGATGTCGGTCAGCGCCCGGAACAGCACATAGTCACCGGGCCGCGACCAGGGTTCGTCGCTGATCAGCACGCCATGTGAATCAATGTTCGTATTGAAGAACAGGTTCACCGCCATCCAGCCTGGCCGCGCATCCAAGCCCCGCCCGGCCAGAGCGGTGTTGAAGTTGTCCGAGCAGTTCGCATGCCCCGGATAGCCGATGTCGTCGTAGTATTTCGACGCGCAGGCCATCGCGAAGGCATCGTGCCGTCCCACCGTGTCCTGCACCACCTCGACCAGCGGCACCAAGTCCTGATCGTAGTATTTCGAGTGCAGGCCGGGCATCGAATAGGCGTGCCCCATCAGCGTGCGGCTCGTCGTTACGTCCAGCGGAGCTTGGATCCCCTTGTCCAGCTTCCGCGCATCAAAGCACTGAAAGTCGGTGCACTGGCGGCCATCCACATCCACGACCTGGATATAATCGCCCGCCTTGACGAAATAGCTTTCCGCCGTCGCGGACTTGACCCGGAGATCAAGGATCGGGTCGGCCAGCGGATCGGGAAGGTCGAAATGCCCCAGCATGGGCGGCTTGGCCCGCTGCAGCAGAGCCGTCACCGGCGTCGCCGTATCTTGCGCCTCGGGCGCCATCGGCAGA
>JBGSVS010000578.1:0-3770 GCA_041752895.1 Tabrizicola sp. | reverse complement strand
GGCTGATGCGCGAACCCCGTGCGGTGGGCGGGGCGGTTCCGGTTGGACAGCTTTGGGACGGGCGCTGGGTGGTCTCCGGACCTGTGGGCGAGGTGCGGGCGCTGGGGGCGGACGGGTTGCGGCAGGTGAAAGACTGGCGGTCCTGCGGCATTTCGCGCGAAGTTCTCATCGTCAGCCCGGCCGTTTGGCAGGGCGAGACGCTGCTCGCGGCCCCTCTGGCGGGGTTTTCAGCAAATTGGCAGGCGAAACTGGACCGACCGTTCCACCTTTTCCCATCAATGGATTGAACCTAGGCTCCAAAGGTTTATCTTAAGTGCAAATCCGCATGGCCGCATTCCCGGGCCGCGGAACATTCAGGAGATCCCTAGCCTTGGGCAATGCTCGCAATATCGCCTTCTGGGTCGTGCTGTTGATTGTTGTGATGGCGCTCTTCCAGCTGTTTTCCGGCAACCAGACGACGATGTCTTCGCGGTCCCTGTCCTACTCGGACTTCATCGACAGGGTCGACGCCGGGCAGGTGTCGAAGGTCGTCCTTGACGGCGAACGGATCGTTGTCATCGGCAAGGACGGCAATTCCTATGTCGCAATCAAACCGCCGGGCGATATCGTCACCGATAACCTGTCGCGCGACCTGATCGCCAAAGGAGTTGAGGTCGAGGCCGAGCCGCAGGCGCAATCGGGGTTCGTCTCGGTGCTGCTGTCGTTCCTGCCGTTCCTGCTGCTGATCGGCGTCTGGATCTACTTCATGAACCGGATGCAGGGCGGCGGACGTGGCGGCGCGATGGGCTTTGGCAAGTCGCGCGCCAAGCTTTTGACCGAAAAGCAGGGCCGCGTGACGTTTGACGACGTTGCCGGCATCGACGAGGCCAAGGAAGAGCTTGAGGAGATCGTCGAATTCCTGCGCAACCCGCAGAAATTCAGCCGTCTGGGCGGCAAGATCCCGAAAGGCGCGCTGCTTGTCGGCCCTCCAGGCACCGGTAAGACCCTGCTCGCCCGCGCCATTGCGGGTGAGGCGGGCGTGCCGTTCTTCACCATCTCGGGCTCTGACTTCGTGGAAATGTTCGTCGGCGTGGGTGCGTCCCGTGTCCGTGACATGTTCGAGCAGGCCAAGAAGAACGCCCCCTGCATCGTCTTCATCGACGAAATCGACGCCGTGGGCCGGGCACGCGGCGTGGGCATCGGCGGCGGCAATGACGAACGCGAGCAGACGCTGAACCAGCTTCTGGTGGAAATGGACGGGTTCGAGGCGAACGAAGGTGTCATCATCATCGCCGCCACCAACCGCAAGGACGTGCTGGACCCCGCGCTGCTGCGTCCGGGCCGTTTCGACCGCCAGATCCACGTCCCGAACCCCGACATCAAGGGGCGGGAGAAAATCCTGTCGGTCCACGCCCGCAAGGTGCCGCTGGGGCCTGACGTCGACCTGCGCACCATTGCGCGCGGCTCGCCGGGGTTCTCGGGTGCCGACCTGATGAACCTCGTAAACGAGGCTGCGCTGATGGCAGCCCGTGCGGGCCGTCGCTTCGTCACGATGATCGATTTCGAAAGCGCGAAGGACAAGGTCATGATGGGCGCCGAGCGCCGCAGCATGGTACTGACGCCCGAGCAGAAGGAAATGACCGCCTACCATGAGGCCGGCCACGCCATCGTCGGGATGTCCTTGCCGAAATGCGACCCGGTCTACAAGGCGACGATCATCCCACGCGGCGGTGCGCTTGGCATGGTGATGAGCCTGCCCGAGATCGACCGGTTGAATTGGCACCGCGACCAGTGCGAAGAACGCATCGCGATGACGATGGCTGGCAAGGCGGCAGAGATCATCAAGTACGGCGCGGATTCGGTGTCGAACGGCCCTTCGGGCGATATCCAGCAGGCCTCCGCGCTGGCCCGGGCGATGGTGCTGCGGTGGGGAATGTCAGATGTCGTCGGCAACATCGACTATGCCGAAGCGGCCGAAGGCTATCAGGGCAACACCGGGGGGTTCTCGGTCAGCGCCGAAACCAAACGCCTGATCGAGCAGGAAGTGAAGCGGATCATCGACGAGGGCTATGAGAACGCGCGTCGCATACTGTTGGAAAAGAATGACGAATGGGATCGGCTGGCGAAGGGTCTTCTGGAGTATGAGACCCTGACCGGCGACGAGATCCGCAAGGTCATCGCGGGCGAGCCTCTGGGTGGCGACGACAACGCCGACAAGCCCTCGTCGGGCGGTGGCACGGCGTCCATCGCGGCGATCCCCAAGACCCGGGGACGCCCGAAGAAGGCCGGACCCGAGCCGGAACCGGCACCGCTCTGATCATCAAAAGGCCCCGCAGTGTCGGGGCCTTTTGCTTGACATGAGCAGAGGCTAACCTGCCGCCGAACAATTCGGAGTCGGCAAATGATCACCGCATTCGCAACCAACGGGGCGCGTCTGGAACGGCTTGACCTGTCGGCCAGGCATCTGCTCGAGTCGGTATGGATCGACCTCGAGTCGCCGTCCGAGGCCGAAGAAGATGCCGTCGAGGCCGCGCTTGGCATCGACATCCCCACCCGCGAGGACATGCAGGAGATCGAGGCCTCCTCGCGCATCTACCGCGAGGGCGGGGCGCTGTTCCTCACCGCCCAGGTCGTCGAAAGCATTGAGGCGCGAGAGACCGAGCTTGGGCCGGTGACCTTCGTGGTTCTGCCGGACCGTCTGGTGACAGTGCATTACCACCATCCTGGATCACTGACCTATTTCGCCGATTGGGCGGCACGACACGACACGCCGCTTCATGATGGTCTCGATGCGCTTTTGGGGCTTCTGGAGGCGATCGTCGACCGGTTGGCGGATATCCTTGAAGCCGAAGCGAGGAGTCACGAATTGCTGTCGAAGGCGATCTTCGCGGCGCACCGGCCGACGGGCAAAGCCGAGACGCTGCAGGCCGTTCTGCAGCGGATCGGGCGGGCCGAGGCGATGAATAGCAAGCTCAACGAAAGCCTGGCGACGATCCTTCGGCTTCTGACTTTCCTGACCGCGACGCCCGAGGCTGCGGATGGTCCCTGCCTGCTGACGCGGCAAATGCCGGTTGCGAAGGCGCAATTGCAGGACTTGCGGTCATTGCGCGAGGTTGCGGTCGCGCAAGCAGACAAAGTGCGGTTCCTTCTGGATGCGACGCTGGGGGTCATCAACATCCGCCAGTCGGATGTGATCAAGATCTTCTCGGTCGTGGCCTTTGTCTTCCTGCCGCCCACACTGATCGCCAGCATTTACGGCATGAACTTCGTCCATATGCCCGAGCTGCAGTGGACCTGGGGCTATCCGATGGCGCTGGGGCTGATGGTCGTCTCGGCCCTGGTGCCCTGGCTGATCTTCCGGTGGAAGAAGTGGCTCTAGCCGACTGGAACCCGGAGCGTTATGGCGCGTTTCGCAACCTGCGGCTGCGCCCGGCGCTGGACCTTCTGGCGCAGGTGCCAGAGCTGCCGACCGGGGATGTGATCGACCTTGGCTGTGGCGATGGGGCGGTGGGACCGGCGCTGGCGGCGCGGTTCAAGCCGGATCATCACCTGGTCGGGGTCGATGCCTCTGTGGCGATGCTGGAGAAGGCCGGGACGGTATCTGGCCGGTCCGGCAGCCGTCTTTACAGCTTGCTGACCCAGGCCGACATAGCGCTTTGGTCCGCACACACTCCACCCGCGCTGATCTATTCCAACGCCGCGCTGAACTGGCTGCCGGATCATGCGGCGCTGATGCCTCGGCTGGCGGCGATGCTGGCGCGGGGCGGGGTGCTGGCAGTGCAGATGCCGCG
>JBGSVS010000577.1:0-1782 GCA_041752895.1 Tabrizicola sp. | reverse complement strand
CGGGCGCTTGGCGGGCGGGGCACGCCGGGGCAGGCGGTGCTGGCCATGGCCTGGCTGCAGGCGTTTTTCGTGGCGCTGCAGGCGGCGCAGGTGGTGGCGCTGCTTGTCTTTCCGCCCCTGTCAGCCGTGATCGGGCTGCTGTCGATCGGGCTGTTCCTCTGGCTGATGACGCAGTTCGTGGCCGAATTGCACGGCTTTGCCTCGGGCTGGAAGGTCTTGTTCGGCCTTTTGCTGACGGCGCTGATCCTTTCGTTCGCCCTGTCCTTTCTGCTGGTCATGGCCCTTGGACCCGAGGCTTTCCAGAATGTATGACATCGACCGCATCCGCGCCGACTTTCCCATTCTGGGCCGTCAGGTGAACGGCAAGCCGCTGGTCTATCTGGACAACGGGGCCAGCGCGCAAAAGCCGCGCTGCGTGATCGACGCGGTAACGCATGCCTATTCGATGGAATATGCGAATGTTCACCGTGGGTTGCACACCCTTTCGAACCTTGCGACCGAAAAGTATGAGGCCGTCCGCGGCATTGTGCGGCGGTTTCTGAACGCCCCGTCAGAGGATGAGATCGTCTTTACCACCGGCACGACCGAGGGGATCAATCTGGTGTCCTATGCCTGGGCCGCGCCGCGCCTGCAGGCGGGGGACGAGATCGTTCTGTCGATCATGGAGCATCACGCCAACATCGTGCCGTGGCATTTTCTGCGCGAACGCCAAGGGGTTGTGCTGAAATGGGTTGAGTGTGACGCCGAGGGCGGGCTGGATCCGCAGGCGGTGATCGACGCCATCGGGCCGAAGACGCGCCTTGTGGCCGTGACGCAGATGTCGAATGTCACCGGATCGGTGGTGGATGTGGCGGCGATCTGTGCGGCGGCCCGCGCGCGGGGGGTGCCGGTGCTGGTGGACGGGTCGCAATCTGCGGTGCACATGCCGGTCGATGTGGCGGCGATGGGCTGCGATTTCTTTGCCATCACCGGACACAAGCTATACGGGCCAAGCGGTTCCGGCGCGATCTTCATCCGCCGTGAGAGGATGGAGGAGATGCGCCCCTTCCTGGGCGGCGGCGACATGATCCGCGAGGTCACCCGCGACACCGTCACCTGGAACGACCCGCCGATGAAGTTCGAGGCGGGCACGCCCGGCATCGTGCAGCAGATCGGCCTCGGCGTGGCACTCGACTATATGCAGGGCCTTGGCATGGACGCCATCGCGGCCCACGAGTCCGGTCTGCGCGACTATGCCGAAGCACGGCTTTCGGGGCTCAACTGGCTGAATCTGCAAGGCCATCCGCGGCACAAGGGGGCGATCTTTTCCTTCACCCTGCAGGGCGCGGCGCATGCGCATGACATCTCGACCGTGCTCGACAAGAAGGGCATCGCGGTGCGCGCGGGCACCCATTGCGCCATGCCGCTGATGAACTTCCTTGGTACCGGCGCAACCTGCCGCGCCTCCTTCGGCCTCTACAACACGCGCGCCGAGGTGGACACGCTGGTCGAGGGGCTGGAGTTGTGCCACGACCTGTTCGGATGATGGATGTCCCGGTGCTGTGCGGCAGGCACTCGTTGCCGGCACCCGGGGGTTTCACACCCCCGATCCGGCCCGGCCACGGGCCGGGCGGTCTTCGCGGAAACGCGCCACCGGCGCGTTTCTGATCGCCCATCATCCTCCGTGGGATACTTTCGCCAAGATGAATGCAGGCGATGCCGCGTTGGCGTCAGGCGCCCGGCAGGTAGCGACCCAGAGCGCCCTGATGGAAGATGAGCGGCGAGCCGTCGCGGAATGCTCCG
>JBGSVS010000576.1:0-11850 GCA_041752895.1 Tabrizicola sp. | reverse complement strand
GCAGGACCTCGCGCTTGCCCTCGCCGAAGGCCGCCGTCGCGACATTGCCGCGGGCCGCACCCTCGTTGGCCCGCATCGCGCCGACCTTCTGGCCTGCTACACCGCCAAGGACGTGCCCGCCGACCAGTGCTCGACCGGCGAGCAGAAGGCCCTGCTGATCAGCCTGATCCTAGCCAACGCCCGCG
Source organism: Tabrizicola sp. (assembly GCA_041752895.1). Classification (GTDB taxonomy): domain Bacteria; phylum Pseudomonadota; class Alphaproteobacteria; order Rhodobacterales; family Rhodobacteraceae; genus Tabrizicola. The sequence goes on along the minus strand of JBGSVS010000576.1, from coordinate 11,665 downwards.
CCCTGGCCCAGGACCTTGGCCGCGCACCGATTCTTCTTCTTGACGAGGTCGCGGCCCATCTCGATGAGCAGCGCCGCGCCGCACTTTATGACGAGATCTCGGCGCTTGGGGCCCAGGCGCTCATGACGGGCACCGAAGCAGAGCTTTTCCTGGCCCTGGGTGACCGTGGGCGGGGATTGAAGATCGCCGAAAGCAACGGATGCTCTGTGGTAAAAGAATGACCGTGGAAACCATTACCGAACACCTGCTCACAAAAGGCGACGATGCCGCCATCGCAAGCCTTCTGGCGCGTTGTTTCAGCACCGATTTCGGCGGTCGCAGCTTCTTTCAGACCCGGCACAGCTGGCGGCATGTCCTTCGCCATGGGGACCGCGTCATCGCCCATCTTGCCGTCCAACTTCGCGCCGTGCGGCTGGGAGATGACCTTGTCACCATCGCCGGGATCGCCGATGTCGCCACCGACCGCGATCACCGCGGCAAGGGCCATGCCGCCACCCTTTTGCAGGCCGCGCTGGCCACCGCGCGGCACTCTCCGGCGCGGCACGTTCTTCTGTTCGGCACCGCGCAACTTTACCCGGCTGCAGGTTTCCGGCCGACCCGGAATCCGCTGACCTATGTTGACCTCATCGGGGCCAGAACCGGCACCCTGCGCCGTGACAAGCCGGAAGATCACCTGCAAGTATTGGATCTTAATGCATATAGTTGGAACGAGGCCGCGCCCCTCGACCTTCTTGGCGGCCTGTTCTAAAGCTGGCGCATGACGGTCTCGTTCCACGAGCTTTTCCTTTACGCGCTTGGCATGGCGGGCCTTTGGGCCGTGCCCGGCCCGGTCTGGGTTGCCTTGACGGCGCGGTCTCTGTCCGGTGGGTTCGCGGCGGCCTGGCCGCTTGCTGTCGGCGTCGCGCTGGGTGACCTGATCTGGCCCCTGTCCGCGATCCTGGGACTTGGCTGGATCGAGTCGGTCTACGGAGACTTCCTCGCGGTCCTGCGCTGGGTCGCAGCGGTGATCTTTCTGGTGATGGGCGCGCTGCTTATCCGCAAGCCGGCCGCCACCCTGAACGCCGACAGTCGCCTGACCCGGCCAGGGATGTGGGCGGGCTTTTCCGTGGGCGTTGCCGCAGTCATCGGCAACCCCAAGGCGATCCTTTTCTACATGGGCGCTCTGCCCGGTTTCTTCACGCTGGACCGCCTGACAGCCGCCGATGTGGCCGCGATCATCGCCGTCTCGGCCATCATTCCGATGGTCGGAAACCTGGGTCTGGCGCTGTTCCTAGACCGCGCGCGGCAGCTTCTGTCCAGCCCGGAAAGCGTGCGCAAGTTGAACGTCGCTTCGGGCATTCTGCTGATCGGCGTCGGTCTGGTCATCCCCTTCCTCTGACCACCAAATATGGTGGCCAAGGGGTGACATTCCCGTGTCAAACCGCTATAAATCGCGGGCAACGATCAGGGTTTCCCGCGCATGGCTGACCAGCCCAAGAACACCGCCTCATACGGTGCCGAGTCTATCAAGGTTCTCAAAGGGTTGGAGGCGGTTCGCAAACGCCCCGGCATGTATATCGGCGACACCGATGACGGGTCGGGCCTGCACCATATGGTGTACGAAGTTGTCGACAACGGGATTGACGAGGCGCTGGCCGGTCACGCGACAGAAGTTGCGGTAATTATCCACGCTGACGACAGCGTTTCGGTGCGCGACAACGGGCGCGGGATCCCCGTTGACATCCACCAGGAGGAAGGCGTTTCGGCAGCCGAGGTCATCATGACCCAGCTGCATGCCGGTGGGAAATTCAACAATACGGATGAAGGCGGAAATGCCTACAAGGTCTCGGGCGGTCTGCACGGTGTGGGCGTCTCGGTGGTCAACGCACTGTCCGAATGGCTGGAGCTGACGGTCTGGCGCAACGACATGGAATACCGCGCCCGGTTCGAGGATGGCGATTGCACGGTCCATGTGCACGAGGTGGGCCCGGCCCCCGGCAAGAAGGGCACGATGGTCCGCTTTCTGGCCAGCGCCAAGACCAATCGGCCGGAAGGCACGTTCTCCAACCTGGAATACAGCTTCAAGACGCTGGAGCATCGCCTGCGCGAGCTTGCCTTTCTGAACTCCGGCGTGCGGATCGTGCTGGAGGACGAACGCCACGCCGAACCTCAGAAGATCGAGCTGTTCTACGAAGGCGGCGTGCGCGAATTCGTCAAGTACATTGACCGGTCGAAGTCCTCCGTCATGGCGGAACCGATCTACATGATCGGCGAAAAGAACGGCATCGGCGTCGAAGTCGCGATGTGGTGGAACGACAGCTACCACGAAAACGTACTGCCGTTCACAAACAACATTCCGCAGCGCGACGGCGGCACGCATATGGCTGGGTTCCGCGGTGCGCTGACCCGAACGATCACAGGCTATGCGCAGTCTTCGGGGATCGCCAAGCGTGAGAAGGTGGATTTCACTGGCGACGACGCGCGCGAAGGGCTGACTTGCGTGCTGTCGGTCAAGGTTCCCGACCCCAAGTTCTCATCGCAGACCAAGGACAAGCTCGTCTCCTCCGAAGTTCGCCCGGCGGTCGAAAACCTGGTCAACGAAAAGCTCTCCGAATGGTTCGAGGAGAACCCGGGTCCCGCCCGGATCATCGTCGGCAAGATCATCGAGGCAGCACTTGCCCGTGAGGCCGCCCGGAAAGCCCGTGAACTGACCCGCCGCAAGACCGCGCTGGACGTGGCCTCGCTTCCCGGCAAGCTGGCGGATTGCCAGGAACGCGATCCCGCCAAGTCCGAACTGTTCCTGGTCGAGGGCGACTCGGCCGGTGGTTCGGCCAAGCAGGGCCGCTCGCGTTCCAATCAGGCCGTCCTGCCCCTGCGCGGCAAGATTCTGAACGTGGAACGCGCGCGGTTCGACCGGATGCTTGGCAGTCAGGAGATCGGGACGCTTATCACCGCGCTTGGCACTGGGATCGGGCGCGACGAATTCGACATCGGCAAACTGCGCTACCACAAGGTCGTCATCATGACCGACGCCGACGTCGACGGCGCGCATATCCGGACGCTGCTCTTGACGTTCTTCTTCCGCCAGATGCCCGCGCTGATCGAGGGTGGCTATCTCTATATCGCGCAACCTCCGCTTTACAAAGTTGCGCGCGGCAAGTCCGAGGTCTACCTGAAGGACCAGGCCGCGCTGGAAGAATACCTGATCGAGATGGGGACCGAGGGCGCCGTCCTCCGCCTGCAAGATGGCCAGGAAATTGCCGGCAACGACCTCGCCCGCGTCATCGAAGGCGCGCGCCAGTTCCGCCGGGTGCTGGATGCCTTCCCGACGCATTACCCGCGCACGATCCTGGAGCAGGCGGCGCTGGCCGGGGCCTTCGATCCGGGCAAGGCCGACGCCGATTTGCAGGCTGTCGCAGATATCGTCGCCAAGCGCCTGAACATGATCGCGCCCGAGTTCGAGCGTGGCTGGCAGGGCCGCATCACGCAAGACCACGGCATCCGCCTTAGCCGCATCCTGCGAGGGGTCGAGGAGTTGCGGACGCTGGACGGTGCCGTGCTTCGCTCGGGTGAGGCCCGCAGGCTTTCCCAGGTTGCCGGGCAATACCGCGACATCTACCGAGACCCCGCCCGCCTGGTCCGCATGGACCGCGAGCAGGCGATCCACGGGCCCATCGACCTTCTGAAATCCATCCTGGCCGAGGGCGAAAAGGGCCTGACCCTGCAGCGCTACAAGGGCCTTGGCGAGATGAACCCCAGCCAGCTGTGGGAGACGACGCTGGACCCCGAAGCGCGAACGCTTCTGCAGGTCAAGGTCGATGATCTGGCCGAGGCGGATGACATCTTTTCAAAGCTGATGGGCGATGTCGTCGAACCCCGGCGTGAGTTCATTCAAGCCAACGCCCTGTCGGTCGAGCATCTGGATTTCTAAAGCCAGCCCAGCGGGTGCGCCGAAAAACCGTGGCAGGCGGACCCGTCGGGAAAGTCGATCGACCAGTTCTCTGGGGTAGTCGACAGGCCTTCTGTCACCCAGCGGCCCCAGCGCGCGGCGATGATCGCGTGGATATCGATGCGACGGCCAAGCTGTTGCAATGCCTGGAAAAGATAGTGGTGCATGAAGGGGCTGGCGAGTGCGGGCCGGTCCTGCAGCGGCCCGTCCCGCAGGTCCAGCGAACGTGCGACGATCCGGTTGGCCAAGGCTTCGGCCTCCGCCCCGTCAACCACCCCCGTCAGGATCAGCAGCGCCAGACCCAGCTGACTTGCCGCCTCCCCGCCCGGACTTTCGCGCCAGCCATCCGCTGCCCGGTGCGCCTGCAACACCGCAGCCAACGCCACCGCCTGTTCCGCCCAATCCTCCGTCCGGCCGACACGCTCGGCCATCCCCGCCGCCAGACGCAGCGCATGCAAATACCGCAGGTTCAGCGTCAAGTTCGGTTCGGCCCGGCTCATCGGCGACCAGTCCAGGAACAGCCGCCGCCCCGGCGGATTGCGCAGCAACCCGTCTGGCCCAAGGTGCGTTGCCATCCGTTCCAGCAGCCGCGTCAGCCTGCCCCAATGCCGCTGCCAGACCGCTTCCGGATCGGCAATCCCGGGATGCGTTGCACAGCCCGCCAGCAGCTCGACCCAACTGAAGTTGTAGTCCGTCACTGCATAGGCCGGCACTTGCCCTGGCAAGACACTGGGGAGAAACCCCTCCGCATCAGCCCCCTCTGCCGCCATGTCGATGGCGAAGATCAGCGGCCGCGCGTCATCCGAGATCGCCCGCATCGCCCAGTCCTGCGCCACCGCATCGCCCAACCAGAGACTGCTTTCGCGCCAGACCCCGTCGACAAACCCGTCCTGCAGGCAGTTAAGCACCGTGCGGCGGCACATCTCGGCGACGCCCTGCAACACCGGCTCCTGTGCGGGCAGGGGTCTTTCCACCACTGGTGTCACCGGAAGTTTCGCAAAGAACCGTGGCGAAGGCGCGACCCCGCCCCCTTCCAGCGCAAAGACCAGATAGCGCGCGCCCCTTGGGGTGAAACCTTCGACCACCTGACGCCCCGGTCGCAAGGTGAAGCGGTCGGTGGGCCGCATCCGGCAATAGGTCTGGGGGTCGGGCAGCAACAGCTCTCCGTCCCGCAGCTTTTCGGCATAGGAGATCAGCAACCGCTCACCCCCCGATGCCGACAGCTCCACGCCACCCAGACAGGCGCGGCTTTCGCCCAGATCGAAGATCCAAAGCGCCGAGACGTCTTTGGGCAGAAGGGCAGGCGCCACGCCGGCCTGCGAGTCTGAAAATGCTTTTCGAAAATCATCATGCGGATCGTCGGAAGCAGGCCCCGCTTGTCCGGTGCGAACCTGCCAAGGTTCCTCAAGCATCCGGAGTTCTTCCAGCGGCAGCGCCGTCGCCCGGGGCCGCAATCCTTGCCAGATCGGCCCTGTCGCTCCCTGCACCACGCGCGCCGCATCCCAGTCAGAGCTGTCGGCGACCAGCAAGTTCTCCTCCTGTCGCAGGTCACGGTCTTCGACACCGGTCCCGTAGATCGAGACCCGCTCAACCCGATCCGACCAAGACCTATCCCGCCTCGCCTTCCACTGCGGGCCAGTTGCCAAAGCTACTTCTCCGTCCACGTTCAGCCAGCCAATCAGCCCGCAAGCCCTGCAGTGCACATAGGCAAAGTGCGAATGACCGGGAGAGTAGACCTGTACAGCGATCCGGTTGACCCCCGGCCGCAGCAGATTTGCAACCGATTGCTCATCTACCGCCATCGACGAAGGCCACGAACGCTCTGGCCCCCGCCCGACGAAGAAACCGTTGATCCACAGACGGTAGCGGCTATCCGCACTCAGGCAAAGACTGGCCATTGTCGGCGCAGCGTCTAGAAGGATATCCGCACGAAAGTTCACATAGGCATCACGCAGATCGAACGGATGCGACGGGCCGATCCAGACTGCTCCGTCAGGAGCCTTCATTGAAGCGTCCCGTACTGTGCAGCCAGCTTGTTCACCAGCCGGTAAGCCCGCACCAGCCGCATTGGCGGGATGTCCGGCTGGATGAAGTGCCCACCGTTGAAGATGAACCCGCCGCCCGGCGCATAGATCCCGAAACGTTCAGTGATGTATTCGTCCAGCTCCTCGCCATCGTACTTCAACAGACCGTCGATCACGTCCAAGGAGCCGTAGATGACGATCTTGTCGCCCCACTTGGCCTTCACCTCGCGCGGGTCGATGCCTGCACTTTCCTGCACCGGATGCCACGAGGTATAGCCCATCTCGATGATGTCATCGACGACTTGCAGGATGTAGCCGTCCGAATGCAGGTTGACCGGCATCCCCCTCGACCTTGCGTGCTGGACAACTCGCATCGCATAGGGCTTGATCAGCGCCCGCCAGGACTTCGGGCTGAACAGCATCGTGCCGTTCGACCCCCAGTCGTCCGACAGGGTCATCATGTCCACCCCGGCCTCGATCATCTGGTCGACCTGGATGCACATCCAATCGGCATAGCGGTCGAAAAAATTCGCCATCAGCTGCGGATTGCCGCCCAGGTTCATCCAGCAGTTTTCGATGCCAAGGAAGGACGACGTCCCCTCCACCATCCCCCAACAATGCGCCAGCACGCAGCGCTTGCCCTTGTGGTCGCGGATCGCCGTGGCGATGTTGGTGCCGCCGAAGTCATAGTTCCAATCGGTGAAGTTCAGCCACTTCGGATCGCGCGGGTCCTCCAGCGGGACATCGGCCAACTCGTGGATGTCGAACTTGCGGCCATGCTGGTTCGGGAAGGGCATCAGGCCGACGAAGACGTCGATCCCGAACTCCTCGATGAACTTCTCGCGCGGCCCGTAATCGGCCTCCAGCCGTTCAAGGAACTGCTTCTGATAGAGCCAGCAGTCGATCGGCGTGCGGTCTACCGGCTGGTGGTTGATCGTCGCCATCACGCGTTCATAACCGTTCATTCGCATTCCTCCAGAAGCAGCATCCGCCGCCAGTCCTCCAACCCCACCCCCGCGACGAATTCGGAGTGGAACCCTTCCCAATGCACCTGCTCCCACTGTGGAACGATGCCCCGGATCTCGGCCGGGCATTTCCGGATCAGTTCGGCGTAGGCCGATTCCAGCAGCCGGTAGCCCGAGGTTGCCGAAACCTTGTAACGCGGGTGCGGCGCGATCAGACCGTCTTCCACCATCGCCTGATCCAGCACGTCCGACATCTGGTGGAGGAGGTCCAGCTTTCTCTCCCAACTGGTGCCAAGCTTCGAAGCTTCCTCGACAATCGCTGCCAGCCGCGCCCCCATCCGGGGCAGGCGGTTGAACATCGTGGTCAGCCATTTGTCGTACGGATAGTATTGCCGGTCGAGAAGGAAGGCCATCTGTACCCCCCAGCGCAAGGACCGCGCAAAGGTGGTGTTGGCATAGAGCTCGTTGTCGCGCAACAGCGCGCGCTTCAGCGCATAGACCCCCATGCCGCTGAAATATCGGCACCAGTGGGCCAGGCGTCGCAGCCGCACTTCCTCTGGATAATAGCCGTCCAGCGCCGCCCGCACGGCAGAAAACCGGCCCGAGGGATCATGCCAGACTTCTCCGGCAACGATATGCATCACGTCTTCTTCAGGGATCGCCAACCATTGTGAATGACTGTTCGGAGCGGCCTCCAGACCGATTGTCGACCGCAGGTGATGCTCCAGCGACGCCAGAGCGACGCCCTTCGTCCGGGTATACCCTTCCCGCAATTCCCGTCCGCGCCACGACGCAGGCAGACCCTCCGCCAGCGCATCCTCGATCACGGCCCCACGCGCGGCCATTACCCCCTCGGGCAAAAGCACATTCACCCGCAGCCCAAAGTGGTGGTCGGTGGAGTATTCGTCATCCAGCCGCAAGACCTCGGACCCGTACCCGAAAACCCCCGCCGCCATCTGCTCCGTCTCCTCCGGGAAACGCGCAGCCAGTAATGGCAGCACCACCTCATCCCAGAAGGCGTGGCTTTCGTCGATGATTGAGTGGTCCTTCGTCACTCTCCCCTCCCCAAGAACGAGTTTTCGACGAAAACTCGACACTTACGGATTTTCGCCGAAAATCCGTGGTCCTCAGACGATCCCCGACGAGGACCCTTTCACCTCCGGCCGTTCTTTCGCCACCCGGTCCCGGTAGCCGGAGGCCCGGTAGGCCGCGATGGGATCATGCGCCCCGCCCTGCCGCATCCGCGCCTCGGCCAGGATCGGCGAGACATCGGTCAGGAAACCGGCCTTCAGCGTGCGATGCGCCGCCATCACGTCGTTCGCCTCTTGCGCCTCGGCCAGCGCCTTCCGGTCGACCAGCGAGGCCTGGACATAGGCACGAGCGATCTCGACCGCAGAACCCATCAGGCTTTCGATCGGATCGGTCACGTTGTGGCTTTGGTCGATCATGTAGCTTGGGTTGAACCCCTTGGCCCCGCGCAGTTCCGCCTCGACCAGCTCGTTGAACACGAGGAACAGGCGGAACGGCTCGACCGAGCCAGCGTCCAGATCATCGTCGCCATACTTTGAATCGTTGAAGTGGAACCCGGCCAAACGCCCGACATGCACCAGCCGCGCGACGATCTGCTCGATGTTCACGTTGGGCGCGTGGTGGCCGAGGTCAACCAGGCATTTCGCTTGCGGCCCCAGATGTTGTGCCGCCATCAGCGAAGATCCCCAATCGCTGATCACCGTCGAATAGAAGGCGGGCTCGTACATCTTGTGTTCGATGAACATTGCCATGTGCGGGGGGAGGGCCGCGTAGACCTCTTCCATCGCCGACAGGTAGTTCTCGAACATCCGCGACAGGCTCTGCTGCCCGGCAAAGTTGGTCCCGTCCCCAATCCAGACTGTCAGCGCCGTTGATCCCAGCGCCTTCCCGATTTCGATGCACTCGATGTTATGCGCTACCGCTTGCGCGCGGATATCCGAACGGGCGTTCGCTAGTGATCCATAGCGGTAGGACAACCCCTGATCCACCTGGTCCTGGAAGGTGTTGGAGTTCACCGCATCGAACCCCAGGTCATACTGCGCCGCCTCTTGCCGCAGCGCGTTGTAGTCGGAAACCTTATCCCACGGGATATGCGGGCTGACGGTCCGCGTCCCCCGCGTCAGCTGCTGGATCACGCCGCAATCGGCCAGCTTGTCGTGGATGCCGCGCGGCTCTCCCCGCCCCGGGAACCGCGCGAACCGCGTGCCCCCGGTGCCCACGCCCCAGGTCGGCACCGCCACCGTCCAGGCCATGGCACGGGCCACAACCGCCTCGATGTCCACCCCACGACGGGCAAGCTTCCGCCCCAGCGCGCCGAACTCATCCTCATGCGCCGCCTTCGCCGCGTCGTTCAGCGATCCGACCAGATCTTCGGAAACCAGCATCCCCACCCCCTAGCGCGTGAAGGACACGGCATTGCCCGCGTCCACGTTCAGGAAATTGCCCGTCGACTTCGCCGACAGATCCGAGGCGAAGAAGTAGATCCCCTCCGCGATGTCCTCGGGGAAGACCGACCGCTGCAGCAGGCTGCGCTTGCGGTAGTGCTCCTCCAGGTCCGACACGGCGATCTTGTTGGACGCCGCGCGCTGTTCCGACCACTCGCCCTTCCAGATCTTCGACCCGCGCAGGACGGCATCCGGGTTCACCACGTTGACGCGGATACCTAACGGAGCACCCTCCAACGCCATGCAGCGCGCGAGGTGAATCTCCGCCGCCTTGGCCGTGCAATAGGCGCTGGCACCGGGCGACGCCGCCACCCCGTTCTTCGAAGAGATGAACACCATCGACCCACCGATTCCCTGAGCCTTCAGAACACGATAGCCCTCACGCCCGACCAGGAAATAGCCGGTGGACAGGATGTCCATCGTCTTGTTCCACATGGCGAGGGTCGTATCCTCGACCGCCGCCGCTGATGTGATCCCGGCGTTGTTCACCAAGACGTCCAGCCCGCCATACTCGGCCACCGTATACTCCACCGCCGCGATGACCTGCGCCTCACTGGTCACGTCCATCACCACACCCCGCACCATGTCGCGGCCATAGCGCTTGGCGAACCCTGCCACGACCTCGTCCAGCGCGGTCTGGTCGATGTCGGCCAAAACCACGTTGCAGCCTTCTCGCAGCAGGCGCTCCGCCGAGGCCGACCCGATCCCGCCAGCCCCCCCGGTGATGAAAGCCACGCGTCCCTGCATCGCCTTCGGCTTCGGCATCCGCTGCAGTTTGGCCTCTTCCAGAAGCCAGTATTCGATGTCGAAGGCCTCCTGCTCGGGCAGGCCCTGATACTGCGAAACCCCCGACGACCCCCGCATGACGTTGATCGCGTTGACGTAGAACTCGGCCGAGACGCGAGCCGTCGCCTTGTCCTTGGCGAAGGATAGCATGCCCACACCCGGCAGGAGGTAGATCACCGCGTTCGGGTCGCGCATTGCGGGGGAATTGGGCCGCTTGCAGCGGTCGTAGTAGGCCGCGTAATCCGCCCGATAGCCTGCAATCAGCTCGTCCAGCGCCGCCGCATCGGCGTCCGCCGGGACGACCAAAGGCTTGATCTTCGTCCGCAGGAAATGGTCCGGACAGGACGTCCCCATCGGTGCCAGCCGGTCAAGTGAACGAGAGTTCACAAATTCCAGCACCTCCGGCGCGTCGGTGAAATGCCCGACCATATGCGCGCCCCCGGAAATGCGCCCCCGGATCAGCGGCATCAGCCGCCGCGCGGTGGCCTTGCGATCCGAAGCCTCCAGCGAGGCCACTTTCTCCCCACCAAACACCGGGCGCTTTACGTTCGCGTCCAGCCAGACCGCCGCGCGATTTATCATCTCCAGCGTCAGCAGATAGCAATCCTTCGCCGTCTCCGCCCAGGTGAAGAGGCCATGCTGCCCCAGCACGACGCCCTTCAGCTTCGGGTTCTCCTCGGCCATCCGGCCCAGCTTGATCCCAAGGTCGATCCCCGGCCGCTGCCAGGGCAGATAGCCAAGCTCACCCCCGAAAATCTCCTCCGTCAGCCGCACCTGATCCGCGCTGGCCGCAATCGCGATCACCGCGTCGGAATGGACGTGGTCCACGTGGCGGTAAGGCACGAACCCATGCAGCCAGGTATCAATCGACGGCGCGCGGGGGTTCAGGTTGAAGATCGTGTGCCCCAGCGCCTCGACCATCGCGTCTTCCTGATCCAAGCCCCGATACTGTGCCCGCAGCTGCATCAGCTTGGTCATGTAAAGGGTCGCAAAGCCGTCCAGCTTCATCGACCCGATGTCCCCGCCCGAGCCCTTGACCCACAGCACCTGCATGTCCTCACCGGACAGCGGGTCCTTGTGGGTGACCTTCGCGGACGTGTTCCCGCCCCCGAAGTTGGTGATTCTGAGGTCCGATCCCAGCAGATTCGACCGATACAAAAGCTTCCCAGGCTCATCCAAAGTGGCGGCATAAGTGTCGTCCCACAGGGACTTGAGGGTGATTTCCTGGGTCATGGGTCCGGACTTTGGCTGAAAAGGTTACGCCAAAGGATAAGGACGAAACGCTCACAGTCAATCACGAAACGCCATTCTGCGCCGCAGAGATTCTTCCGCAATGCAGCATTAAGATTGTTTGTTGACGAATATGAGCGATTCTGACAGCCTTCCCGTCATGATGCACGAACGCGAAAGATGGCAGCTGATCCTGACCCGCCTGCGGGACCGTGGCATTGTCCGCGTCGCCGACCTTGTGGGCGTGACCGGCGCCTC
>JBGSVS010000575.1:0-3866 GCA_041752895.1 Tabrizicola sp. | reverse complement strand
CGCACCGGCGAGGCCGAGCGGATGATCCGCCGCCGCGTCCTGATCACGGCGGGGGCGAACGGGATCGGGCTGGTGATGGCCCGGGCCTTCGCAGCGCTGGGGGATCGGGTCTGGGTGACGGATGTGGATGCGGCGGCAGTGGCTGCCCTGCCGCCAGGCATCCGTGGGACGGTCTGCGATGCCGGAGCCGAGGCGGCGATGGACCTGCTGTTCGCCGAGGTCACGCGCGACTGGGGCGGGCTGGACGTGGCCATTGCGAACGCCGGGATCAAGGGGCCTACTGCGGCGATCGAGGACTTGGCCCTGGAGGGCTGGCACCAGTGTTTGGCAGTGAACCTTGACGGCGCGATGCTGCTGGCGCGGGGGGCGGCTCGGCTGATGAAACCGGCGGAGAGGGGGGTGATCACCTTCATCTCCTCGACCAGCGGGTTGTACGGGACGCCTTACCGCGCGCCTTATGTGGCGGCGAAGTGGGGCGTCATCGGGCTGATGAAGACGGTGGCGATGGAGTTGGGGCCTTTCGGGATCAGGGCCAATGCGATCTGCCCGGGGTCAGTGAACGGGCCCCGGATCGACAGAGTGATCGAGGCGGAAGCCGCGGCCAAGGGGATGACGGCGGACGCGGTGCGGCAGGGATACGCTTCGGGGACGGCGATGAAGCGGCTGACGGACCCGGAGGATGTGGCCGACTTGGCGGTATACCTCGCGTCGGTCGGCGCGCGCATGGTTTCGGGCCAGGCGCTGGCGGTGGACGGCATGACTTACAACGTGGACCCGTAAGGGGGGATGAGATGGATTTCGGACTGACCGAAGAACAGGCGATGATCGTCGAGACGACGCGGGCCTTTGTCGAGGCGGAGCTTTATCCGCACGAGCTGATGGTTGAGCGGACGGGTGTGCTGCCCGTGGAGTTGATCCGGGAAATCCAAGCGAAGGCCATGGCGGCGGGGCTTTATGCTGCCAACATGCCGGTGGAGCTGGGGGGGGCGGGCCTCGATACCCTGTCGTGGCTGCTGTACGAAAAAGAGCTGGGCCGGGCGAACTATGCGCTCCACTGGACCTGCGTGGCGCGGCCGTCGAACATCCTGCTGGCCGGGAATGCTGACCAGCGCGAGCGGTATCTGATGCCGTGTATCCGGGGCGAAACGTGGGATTGCCTGGCGATGACCGAACCTGGCGCGGGGTCGGATTTGCGGGGGATGAAGGCCTCCGCCCGGCTGGATGGCGACGACTGGGTGCTGAACGGGACGAAGCATTTCATCAGCCACGCGGATCTTGCCGGCTTTGCAATCTGCTTCATGGCGAGTGGAGAGGAGCAAACTCCGCGCGGTCCGAAAAAGCTGATCACCGCCTTCTTCGTCGACAAAGGGACCCCGGGGTTCACGGTGCGCGAGGGGTATCGGAACGTTTCGCACCGCGGCTACAACAACGCGGTGCTGGAGTTCGACGACTGCCGGGTGCCCGCGGCGAACGTGCTGGGCGAGGTCCACAAGGGCTTCGAGGTCGCCAACTCCTGGCTGGGCGCGACGCGGCTGCAGGTGGCCTCGACCTGTCTGGGGCGGGCCGAGCGGGCTTTGGCCCTTGCGGTGGCCTATGCGGCCGAACGGAAGCAGTTCGGGCAGGCGATCGGCAAGTTCCAGGGGGTGAGCTTCAAGCTGGCCGACATGGCGATGGAGCTGAAGGCGGCAGAGCTTCTGACCCGCGAGGCGGCGTGGAAGTACGACCAGGGCACAGTGACCGAGGCCGACATGTCGATGGCGAAGCTGAAGGCGACCGAAGTGCTGGCGATGGTGGCCGACGAGGCGATCCAGATCCACGGCGGGATGGGGCTGATGGACGAGCTGCCGCTGGAACGCATCTGGCGGGATAGCCGGGTAGAGCGGATCTGGGAGGGCACGTCGGAAATCCAGCGGCACATCATCAGCCGCGAATTGCTGAGGGCAGTCGGGGGTTGAGGCGTCGGACCGGGGGCCAGCCCCCGGACCCCCGCGATATTTAGGGACGAAGAATGCGGGCTTTTCCAGTTTTCGGTAACCGCGCGTTAACGTTAATGCGCGAACCTGACGACACGGTACAGGCGGGGACGCCGATGACCGTGACGTGGAATGGCACCCCGTCTCGGTTGCCGGGACGGGGTGTTTTCATTCTTCGTCGAAAAGTATCCTCGGGGGTCCGGGGGCAGACAGCCCCCGGGGTCGATTAAGCAGAGCGAGGCCGGGCATGAGCCGCCTCGACCGTCTCCACCGCCCGCGCCACATTTCCGTCCTAGGGGCCGGTTGGGCGATAAACGTCATCGAGCAATGCCGCAAGATGGGCTTTCACGGGCCGGTCTGGCCGGTGCATCCGACCAAGACCGAGATCGGGGGGCTGAAGGCCTACGCATCTCTTGCCGATCTGCCCGAAGCCCCCGATGCCACGTTCATCGGCGTCAATCGCTTTGCCACCATCGACGTGGTGGCGGAACTGGCGGCAATGGGCGCGGGCGGGGCGATCTGCTTTGCCTCCGGCTGGACCGAGGCAGGGGAGCCGGGTCTGCAGGACAAGCTGGTCGCTGCGGCAGGCGAGATACCGATCCTGGGGCCGAACTGCTATGGCGTCATCAACTATCTTGACGGGGCGCTTCTGTGGCCCGAACAGCATGGCGGGATTCCGGTCGACAAGGGCGTTGCGCTGGTCAGCCAGTCGTCGAACATCGTCATCAACATGGGCATGCAGGCGCGGGGGTTGCCGGTGGCCTATGTCGCCTGTCTGGGGAACGCGGCCGTCGTCGGGTTGGCGGAGCTGACCGGGGCGCTGCTGGATGATCCTCGGGTGACAGCGGTGGGGCTTTATGTCGAGGGGATCGACGATGCCCCGGCCTTTGCTGCGCTGGCCGAGAAGGCCCGCAGGGTGGGCAAGGGAATGGTCGCGATCAAGTCGGGCAAGACCGAGCTTTCGCGGACGGCGGCGGCCTCGCATACCGCCTCGTTGGCCGGGGGCGGGGCGGCCTCCAGCGCGTTCCTGCGGCAGATCGGGGTGGCAGAGGTCAATACGCCCTCCGAGTTGATCGAAGCATTGAAGATCTTCCATGTCCACGGCCCGCAGATCGGGACGCGCATCTGTTCGCTGTCCTGTTCGGGCGGTGAGGCGGGGTTGGTGGCGGACCTTGCCGCGCCTTACGGGATCGACTTTCCGCCGGTGCCGCAGGCGACACATGACCGGCTGTTTGCGGTGCTGGGCGAGATCCCCACGATCAGTAACCCCTTGGATTACCACACCTTCATCTGGGGCGATGGACCGAAGACGACCGAGGTGTTCAGCGCGATGCTGGAGGCCTATGACGCGGGCCTCTACATCATCGACACGCCAAGGGCCGATCGCTGCGATCCGTCAAGCTACCAGCCCGCGCTGGATGCGATTGTCGCGGCGCAGAAGGCTACGGGGAAGATCGCCTTTCCGGTCGCCTCGATGGCCGAGAATTTCGGCGAGGGGCGGGTGCGGGCGCTGATGGAGCAGGGTATCTGCACGCTTCTTGGGCTTGAAACGGCGATTGTTGCGATCAAGGCGGCGCAGACTCCGGCGGGCGCGCCGGGGTGGCGGCCTGTGGTCGCGGTGCCCCCGCGTGAGGTGCGGATGCTGTCTGAGGCGGAGGGGAAGGCGTTGCTGGCCGAGGCGGGGGTCGCGGTCCCGGGCTCGGTCACTGGGGCGACGATTGCCGAGGTTGCGGGGAAGGTGGGCTTTGACGCTCCCTATGTGCTGAAGGGGCTGGGCTTTGCGCACAAGACCGAAGCCGGGGCGGTGCGGCTGGGCCTGCCTTCGCTGAAGGGGCAGGCCGAGATGCCGGGGGCGATCGGCTATCTGGTCGAGGAGATGGTGACGGGGGCGGT
>JBGSVS010000574.1:0-5136 GCA_041752895.1 Tabrizicola sp. | reverse complement strand
GCAGCCGGGCGCCGACCCGCGCCATGATCCGCCCGCGCGCGTGGTCGACAATGCCCATGACCGCGAACAGGAACGCCATGAGGAGCGACAGCGCCAGAAGCGTCTCCTCCGACCGTGAGACAAGCACCCGGTCGTAGACCTGCAGCATGTAAAGCGGCGGCGTCAGCATCAGCACATTCACCAGCGCCGAGAACAGGAACGCGACCACGACCGCCTGCCGCGAGGCGGACCGCGCGGCCCGAAGCTCGGACCGTCCGGCCCGCAGATCGGTCAGCTGGTTCGACCTCTCAACCATCGGTTCCTTGGCACCTTCCTGCCACGCGCGGGCCATCCGCCACGTTTGACCGTTGTCATGGTCAGCCGGTGGACTTATGCCTTGGCCCACGGCTGCCGAAGACTAGGTTAGCGGCATGCTTGCCGGACGATAGGAAGATGGGTCTGAACATTCCGTTTAAATCCTGGTGGACCTTGCGGATTTCAGCCCTGCTGACGTCGGCAGCCCTTGTGGCCGGGTGCGGCGCGCCCTCGGGTCCCGATGCGATCAACGACCCGTTTGAACCGGCGAACCGCAAGGTGCACGGCTTCAACAAGGGGGTGGATCGGGCGCTGGTCGGCCCTGCGTCCAAAGGGGTGGGGATCGTGCCCGAACCGGTGCGGCGCGGGATCGACAATGTGGCCGATACCCTGTCCCTGCCCGGCGACATCGCCAACAACCTGCTGCAACTTCGCCTTGCCGATGCCGGGCAGAACACGCTGCGGCTTGGGGTCAACCTGACCTTCGGTCTTGCCGGGCTTCTGGATGTGTCGTCCGAGCTTGGCCTCGAAGGACAGCCCACCGATTTCGGCGAAACGCTGCATGTCTGGGGCGTGGGCGAGGGCCCGTATCTGGAACTCCCGCTTGCCGGTCCCTCGACCGCGCGTGACACGGTCGGCATGGCTGTGGACATCGTGCTTGACCCCGTCCGCCGCGTGCTTCCCGTGCGTGAGGCCAATGCCGCGACGGCGATCCGGCTTTTCTCACGCCTTGGTGATCGCGACCGCTTCTCGGATACGGTGGATTCGCTCCTATATGAATCCGCAGACAGCTATGCTCAGGCGCGGCTTCTCTACCTGCAGAACCGGCGGTTCACGCTGGGGCAGGGGGGCGGGGCGGCAGGCACGGCAAGTGACGACGGCTTTATCGACCCCTATGCCGACACCGCAAGCGAAGCGCCTGCAGACGACGGCTTCATCGACCCCTACGAGGACCCCTATGCCGAGTGACCTGATCCTTTCGCGCCGCCATTTCGCCCTTGGCCTTGCCGCCATCGGGGCAATGGCCACGCTGCCCCGACCCGCGCTGGCCCTCACGGCGGATGCGGCGAAGTCGCTGGTCGACAAGACGGTGGCGACCGTCAACTCGATCATCAATTCCGGCAAGTCCGAAGGCGCGATGCTGAAGGACTTCGAAAAGCTGTTCGTCACCTACGCCGATGTGCCCACCATCGCCCGGTCCGTCCTTGGCACGGCGGCGCGGTCGGCCTCCAAGGGTCAGCTGTCCGCCTATACCAAGGCCTTCCAGGGCTACATCAGCCGCAAATACGGCCGCCGCTTCCGCGAGTTCCAGGGTGGCAAGATCGACGTGGCCGAGGCCCGCGCGGTGAAAAGCTACTTCGAGGTGATCTCGACCGCCCGGCTGAAGGGCGAATCCCCGTTCGAGGTGCGCTGGCACGTCAGCGACAAGTCGGGGAAAAGCCTGTTCTTCAACATCATCATCGAGGGCGTGAACATGCTTGCCTCGGAACGCACCGAGATGGGTGCCCTGCTGGACCAGCGCGGCGGCGATATCGACCGGCTGATCGCGGACTTGAAAACCCTTTAGCGCGGCGGCGTCCGCGTCTCGACGGTCAGGACATAGCGCAACCCGTTCGCGCCAAGCGTCCGTTCGGCCACGCCGCCCAGTTGTGACGGTACGATCTTGTCCAGGATCATCGAGCCAAAGCCGCTCCCACCGGACCCGGCGTCGGCCAGATGCCCGGTTTCGACCCAAGCAAACCTGAACCCGCTTTCCCCGTGCGCCGCCCAGCTAACCTGCAGGTGACCCGTGGCGTCCCTCAACGCGCCGTATTTCAGCGCATTGGTCGTCAACTCATGCACGGCCATCGACAGCATCTGCGCCTCGCTGGCCCCCAGAACGATCAGCGGGCCCGAAATGGTCATCCGGTCGGCGATGTCGTCATGCCCGTCTTCAAGCTGGCGTGCCATCACTTCGCCGATGGACATCCGGTCCCAGTTGATCCCGATCAGATGGGAATGGGTCCGGGCCATCGCCTGCATGCGCGCGTCGAACCGCTCCAGAAAGTCCGGCAGCGTCTCGGCATGGGCCGCCGTGCGCCGGGCGATGACCTGAACCAGGCTGAACAGGTTGCCGACCCGGTGCTGCAATTCCTGCCCGATCGCATCGCGCTGCGCCTCGGACCACACCTGTTCGGTCACGTTCTCGGTGATCTGCACCACATGGCCTATGCTGCCATCCGGCCCGATCAGCGGATTGTGCCGACACCGCCACCAGGCTTCGGTCAACTTGCCGGGGTCGTTCGGGTCCGGGATCGCATAGGCGAGCCGCTCGATGGCATTCCCCTCGCCCGCCAGCGCACGGCGCATGGAGGCCTCCAGCGGGCGGCGTCGGTCCTCGGTCTCGGGGAAGGCCTCGAAAAGATGTCGCCCGACCAGATCCTCCAGCCGCTGGCCGACGGTCTTCAGATACATGTCGCTGGCCGTGACGAACCGCAGGTCGCGGTCAAGCACCATGATCGACGCAGGCAGGTCGCGCACGATGGTCAGGTCAAGTCCGTTTGCCAGCATGGCCGACATCCCCCGGGCATCTTCACCATCTAGAGTTGTGCGGCATCCAGGCGAACGTTGCCAGCCAACATTCCGCTCTTGGACCCTGCTTTGCGTAGCGTCAGTTACCCAAAAGGTCCTCGATCTGCCCGGCCAGGTCGCCAGCCAAACCTCCGCCGCCTTCCACCGGCCCTTCCTGGACCGCACCCTGCGGCGGGGCGCCGTCATAGACCGGGATCGCCTCGCCGGTCTGCGGGTCGATATAGACCTCGTCATAGGTGGGGGCGTTCGGATCGTCGAAATAGGGGACGTCCTCGGCGGCAATCGCGCCCTCAGTCGTGCTGGGGTCGATGGGCGCATAGGTCGAATCCGGGATCTCGGTGATCAGTGGATTGGCCGGCTGGCCTTCGTTGATCCGCAGCATGACCTCATGCCAAATCTCCGCCGGAAGGCCGCCGCCGGTGACGCCCGACAGCGGGCGGTTGTCATCGTAGCCCATCCAGACGCCGACCACATAGTCCGCCGTAAAGCCCACGAACCAGGCGTCGCGCGCGCTTTGCGTGGTGCCAGTCTTGCCCGCCGCCTCGCGATCCGGCAGCCGTGCCCGGCCGCCGGTGCCGGAATTCAGCACCTCGGTCATCATGTAGGTCAGCGCCCGCGCCGCCTTTTCGCTGATGACCCTTTCGCCGATGCCGCCCCCCGCGCCGAACAGAGGCTCGTCCATCCCCTTCAGCTTCAGCGCATCAAACCCGTAGGGCGCGACCGAGGACCCGCCGTTCAGGATGCCTGCGAAGGCCCCCGTCATGTCGATCAGCGTCGATTCCGACACCCCCAGCGCCAGCGCCGGGCCGTCCGCAAAGTTCTGCGCCAGGCCAAAGTCGGTCGCCACCTGCTTGACGAGGTCACGCCCCACCGCCTCGGACACCCGCACTGCCGGGATGTTGCGGCTTTCGGCCAGGGCTTGCGTCAGCGTGATCTGGCCCTTGAAGGCCTTGTCATAGTTCTGTGGGCACCAGTCGCCCGACCCGGGCGTGTAAATGCACAGCGGAGTATCCTCGACGAGGTCCAGCGGGCTGTAACCAAGGTCCATCGCCACGGCATAGATGAACGGCTTGAACGTCGATCCTGTCTGCCGCACCGCCTGCGTTGCCCGGTTGAAATCGCCCGCGTTTGGCGTGTTCCGCCCGCCCACCATCGCCCGGACCGCGCCATCCGCGCTCATCACCACGATGGCGGCCTGTGCTTCCGAGCCAGACTTGACCTTGGTCTCGAAGATATAGGCCAGCGCCTCCTCGGCCTTCTTCTGCATGTCCTGGTCCAGCGTCGTCTCGATCACGACATCTTCCGTCGTATCCCGCGCCAGATAGTCGGGGGTCGTCTCCATCACCCAGTCGGCGAAGTAGCCCCCGGCCTTCTGCTTTGCCGCCTTCGACAGGACCGCCGGATTGGCCCGCGCCTCGTCGGCCTCGGCTTTGGTCAGATAGCCCTGATCCTGCATCAGCCCGATCACGACCGCCGCCCGGTCCTGCGCCCGCTTCAGGCTGGCCGTCGGCGCATAGGTGGACGGAGCTTTCAGCAGCCCCGCCAGCATCGCCGCCTCGGCTGCGCTGACATCTTTGGCCGACTTGCCGAAATAGCGCTGCGCTGCCGCCTCAAAACCCCGCGCGCCTGCGCCCAGATAGGCGCGGTTGAAGTAGATCGTCAGGATCTCTTCCTTGGAATACTTCGCCTCCATCGCCATCGCGAAAGGGACTTCCTTGATCTTGCGCCACATGCCGCCCTGGCGACATTCCTTTTCGTAGTCGGTCTCGGACTTCCAGCGCTTGGGGTCCCACTGCACGCCCAGGCACATCAGCTTGGCCGTCTGCTGGGTGATGGTGGACCCGCCGTTGCCTTCAAACGCGCCCCGGCCTTCGTTCAGGTTGATCCGGATCGCAGAGGCGATTCCGCGCGGGGAAATTCCGAAATGCCAGTAGAACCGCTTGTCCTCGGTCGCGACCACGGCGTCGTGCAGGTCGGGCGACACAGAGTCCGCCGTCACCATCCCGCCGAAGGTCTCGCCCCGCCAGGCAAAGACCTCGCCCTCGCGGTCCAGCATGGTGACCGACCCGCGCGCGCGGCCGTCCATCAGGTCCTCCACCGGCGGCAACTGGGCATAGAAATAGAACACCGCCGCCGCCAGGATCGTCCCGCCGACAAAGGCGGTGCGCCAGGTCACGGCCCAGATGATATGCCATATGAACAAGAAGAACCTGGCGATCAGCCCGCGCCTGGCCCGCCGCCGCACCGGCTTGCGCCGCGGCTTCGGGGGCG
>JBGSVS010000573.1:0-6036 GCA_041752895.1 Tabrizicola sp. | reverse complement strand
CTGTCGCCCCAGGTGATGAAGATCTTCTGCCCCGAAATCGCATAACTCCCGTCGCCGTTCGGAACGGCCCGCGACCGCAGGGCACCCACATCGCTTCCGGCCTGCGGCTCTGTCAGGTTCATCGTCCCCGACCATTCGCCCGAGGTCAGCTTGGGCAGATAGAGCGCCTTCAGTTCGGCCGAACCATGGTGTTCCAAGGCCTCGATCTGGCCCTTCGAAAGCAGTGGCTTCAGCTGCAGCGCAAGGCAGGCACCTGACATCATCTCGTCCACCGACAGCGCAAGCGAGATCGGCAGACCCATGCCGCCATGTTCGACCCCGGCCGCCATCCCGACCCAGCCGCCTTCGGCAAGGGCGTGGTAGCCCTCGGCAAACCCGGGAGAGGAGACAACCGCCCCGTTTTCAAGTCGCGCGGGATGCAGGTCTCCCGACCGGTTCAGCGGTGCCAGCACGTCCGAGGCAAGGCGGCCCGCTTCTGACAGGATCGCGTCGGCAAGGTCGGGCGTCGCCCCCGCAAAACGATGGGTTGAAGCCACCTCGGCAAAGCCGACGACGTGATCCAGGATGAAACGGATATCCTTGACCGGCGCGCGATACGGCATGGACTTCTCCCTTGCGAAGACTTGGCAAAACCCGGGGCCTGCCGTATGGGAGGCCCCGATGCAGGCTATTCCATTTGCCCTGCCCTTCAAGCTGGACGCTGCGTCAGTTGCCCATGACCCAGACCCTTTCCCCGAACGCGGCGGGCGTTGCGCAGGCGGTGGCGATCCTGCAGCAGGACGCGCTGGTCGCCTTCCCGACCGAGACTGTCTACGGCCTTGGCGGGGACGCGCGGTCGGATAAGGCAGTGGCCGGGATCTACGCGGCCAAGGGGCGGCCAAGCTTCAATCCGCTGATCGTACACCTGCCGAACCTTACTGCAGTCGAAAGGATCGCCGACCTTGGCCCCAATGCCCGCAAGCTGGCGCAGGCCTTCTGGCCGGGACCGCTGACGCTGGTGCTTCCCCTGCGGCACAAGGCTGGACTGTCGCCCCTTGTCACTGCGGGCCTTGAAACGGTCGCGGTGCGGGTTCCAGCACACCCCCTGGCGCAACAGCTTCTACGCGCTTTCGGCGGGCCGATTGCTGCGCCCTCGGCCAATCCCTCGGGCCGGGTGTCGCCGACCGAGGCTAGGCATGTGTTGGATGGGCTGTCGGGCCGGATCGCGGCTGTTCTGGACGGCGGCCCTTGTCAGGTCGGGCTGGAAAGCAGCATCGTTCTTGCCGACCCCGAGCCGTTGCTTCTGCGCCCCGGAGGCATTCCCGCCGAGGCAATCGAGGACCTTCTGGGTCAACCCGTCGCAGCCATGCTGGCCGAGGGCAAGCCGACCGCGCCGGGACAGCTTGCCTCGCACTACGCGCCGGTGGCGGCGCTGCGCCTGAACGCGACTGACGCCAGGGACGGCGAAGTGCTGGTCGGGTTTGGCCCGGTGCGCGGTGATCTCAGCCTGTCCCCCTCGGGTGATCTTGTCGAAGCAGCAGCGCGACTGTTCGGCCTTCTGCGCGAGGCGGACCGACTTGCCGGAACGGGCGGATGCATTGCCTTTGCCCCGGTTCCGGACCACGGACTTGGGCGCGCGATCAACGACCGCCTGCGCCGTGCTGCAGCGCCGCGCAAAGGCTAGCACGCCAAAGCTGGAACGCCCGTCGGCTTTTCGGTCGCAACCCCAAAGAATGTGGCTTTTCTGTGCAAATTCCCCGTGCCACCACGTTAACGGTTATGCCATAGTTCGCGCGGGCCAGAGTGCCTTTGCAGCATGACAACCTGCCAATGAAGGCGGGAAAGCAAAAGGGAACCGTGAGATGCTTAACGAATTCAAAGCCTTCATCATGAAGGGCAACGTCCTCGACCTCGCCGTCGGTATCATCATCGGCGCGGCCTTCACTGCCATCGTGACCTCGCTGGTCGACGATCTGATCCAGCCGCTGATCGGCCTGATCATCGGCGGCATCGACTTCTCGACCTGGGGCTTCAAGGTTGGCGAAGCGTCGTTCAACGTCGGCAACTTCATCACCGCCATCATCAAGTTCATTGTGATCGCCTGGGTCGTGTTCCTTCTGGTCAAGGCTGCCAACGCAGCGATGCCGAAGAAGGAAGAGGCACCCGCCGCGCCGGCTGGCCCGTCGGACAATGACCTTCTGAAGGACATCCTGGCCGCGCTGAAGAAGTAAGGCCCGAACGTTCCGGATGGCGGCCCGTAAGAGCGCTCTTGCGGGCCGCTTTCATGTCAGGCGGACAGTGCGTCCTGCGGGCGGAGATACCAGTACCAGATCCGATAGGCCCAAAGGGCGATCAACGGGCCGAAATGCACGGCAGCAGGGGGCCAGCTGCCCCAGTTGTGCAGGGCGGCCCAGTGAATCAGCACCAGCACTGCGGCGGGATAGGCCCAACGCTGCAGGGTCTTCCAGCCCGCCCTCAACCAGCGCTGCGACGCGTCGTTCGAGGTCAGCGCAAGCGGCACGAAGATCAGCATGGCAAGCCAGCCGGTCCAGATGTCCGTGCGGGGCAGAGCCTCGATGATGCGGTCCAGCGTGCCACGGTCGATCACGTAGACCACCGTGTGCAGTGCGGCGTAGATGAAAGCTGCGACACCAAGGTCGCGGCGGTGATGCACCAGCCAGCGCGGCCAGTGGCGGCCCTTGAACAACAGCATCAGGCCCGAGGCCATCATGCCGATGATCATGAACCGCGCGGCCCACTCGCCGGTCGGGTGAAGAAGGCGGTGAAAGGCCCGCGCATCATCGCCGAACAGGGGGCCGATCATCGTCAACGCGGGCAAGGAAAGTACGACCCAAAGGGCAAGGGCCGTGGGTCTGTATCCAGTAAATGTCATGAGGCACCTGTTGTCCGGTGCCCCACATACGCTGCGCCACAGCGGTTCCGTCGCGTCAAAGCTGCAGCGCTTCCGTTTTTCTGGTCAAGAGCCGCAACCACAACATTGGCAGATACTTAAGTGGATCTGACAGGATCAGACCCGGCAGATGCCAGCGCTTGATTGACCGGGCAAGCAGAAGACGCGCGCTTTTCCGCAGCTTCTCGGTCTGGCCGGGATCTTGCAGCCCTTCCCACCGGGCCTGATTGGCGTCGCGACGCTCTTCCAGGCTTTTGCCCGCCCAATCGGACGTTGCGAACTTCAAGGTGCTCAGGTCGCTTCCGCTGGAAACCCTGATGCCGGGTTCGCGCAGGAACTTCCGCCACATGTGCAGGTCGGTCCACAGATCTTCCGGCGCGGGCGACCAACCGACCGGCAAGCGTCGATAAGCGTCCAGCCGATAGGCCGCTTCGGTCGGGCCGAAGAAGTTCCAGCGCTGCTTCATCATCTTGCGCCGGTATCGCGCCTTGCGCAGATCGCCGAACATGCCGGCCTGCAGGCATCCATCCGGCTGCATGGTGAACCCCGGGACCGAGACGAAGTCCGCCTTGGCCAGCAGTCTGGCCAGTATCGACAGATGGTTGGGCAGCCACAGATCGTCGTCGCCGATATGCGCGACGAAGTCCGAGACCGCACCCTCAAGTACTGCGGCGCGATGCAGTTCTCCGTGACGCGCGCCCTTGGGAAAGGCAAAAACATGCACGCGAGGGTCGGCATTGGCAAATGTTCTGGCGACCTCGACGGTTGCGTCGGGCGCCCCGTCGCAGACGACGCAGAGTTCAAAATTCGGCTCGGATTGGGCTAGCACCGACTGGATGGCGAAGGGCAGCATATGCGGTGGGCGCAGCACGGGCAGAAGCACCGTGAACCGACGCTGCAGTCTGGGACGACGCGCCTCTGCATAGTCTGGGGACGTCATCGCGGGGCAAGGCCTGCCATGGCGCGGATGTCGGCGATGTGACGCACGATGGATGCTGCCTCGGGCGCGGGGCTTTTAGGTGCCGGCCCGCCACGGATGTGATCCAGAAAGATGCGAAGTTCAGCCAGCAGCGGCATGTCGGTTGCGACCGCGAGTTCCTCGGTCCGCCCGTCCTGCCAGCGGATCTGGATACGGTCGTCGTAGCTGCCGCCGAACTGCGCCGACCCTTTGGATCCGACCAGAAGCACCGATCGCCGGGTGATCGGATGACAGCCCGAGACATGCAGCCCGACCGACGGGCCGGCATCGTCTTGCAGCAGCGCCATGGCTTCGGAATGGAACCCGAAGGCAGTATAGCCCGAGGCCTGCCGCACCTTCGGAAGATGCCCCAGGATTTCCAGCGTGATCGACAGGTCATGCGGCATCAGGTGCCAGATCGAATCCGAGGTTTTGTCGTGACTGTGCCAGCCCAGCCGCCAGCTTTGCAGATGCCGTGTCTCCCCAAGGAACCCCCGGGCATGAAGGTCCGCCAGCTTCAGCACCCCGCCGTGGTAGCGCCACTTGTCCATTGAAAAGACCCGCTCTCCGGCACGGTCTGCAATCGACCGGGCTCGGGCCGGGTCATCGCACAAGGGCTTTTCCACAAAGATCGGGCGACCCGTCGGCAGAAGGGCTTCCACGATATCCGCATGGGTGCTGGTCGTGGTCGCGACCACATAGCCATCGGCGGGCGGCAGGTCGCGCACGTCGCCATGAAGGCTGACCGCCCCGCCGGTCTGCGCGGTGGCCCGGCTTTCGGGACTGCGGGCAACGACCATGACCTCTGCCCCAAGCACGCGCAGGTCGCGCAGGATGTACTGCCCCCAGCTGCCACAGCCCACCATACCGATTCGCATCAGGCCTCCACGCACGGTTGTTGCTCTGCAAGCCATTCCGACCGCATCGAGATGTAATCATGTGTCGGAGAGGTGTCCCGGGGTGACAGGACCGGCGTGCTGGTGGGCCAGGCCAGACCAAGTGCTGCGTCATCATACCGGCAGCCAAGCTCTTCCGAACTGTTCCAACCGGTACTCAGACCATAGATATAGGTCGTTGGCTCGGCGACCCAGAAGCCATGACAGACCCCCGGCGGGATGTAGACAGTCGTTGGTTCATTCCCCGACAGCGTCAGGAACAGGCTGGTCCGGGCCATGGGGTCATCAGGGCGAAGGTCATGCAGCCCCAACAGCATGGTTCCCGAAAGGACGAACAGGTAGTCCGCATGTCGAGGGTGTACATGCACTCCACGCAGGACATTTCCGGCGCTGCGCACCAGGTTCCATTGCAGGAAGGCCCCTGACGGGGTCCAATCGGCGCGATGGAGTTCGGCAAGTACGCCGCGACTGTCAGAATGCTCGGTCAAACGGCGCACAATCACGCCTTTGGGCAGAGTTTCGTCCGGCATTGGCCACCAGGTTGGAAGGTAAGTTGAATACAGAACACAAACGAAAAATGGACGCCAAAGATCACGCTAGACGAATATGACCGGTGTGCAAAGGTGGGGCGCGTCCTACGCGCCCCAGTCCTGGCTTACTGCAGGCCGACAGCCTCTGCGGCCGAAATCGTGGGCAGACCCAGAGCCGCCCCAACGGCTGCATAGGTCAGCTTTCCGGAATGGACGTTCAGCCCGTTCAGAAGGTGCCGGTCGTCAGCGCAGGCCTTCTTCCAGCCCTTGTCGGCAAGCGCCAGCATGAACGGCATCGTCGCGTTGCCAAGCGCCTGGGTCGAGGTGCGGGCCACGGCACCGGGCATGTTCGCCACGCAGTAGTGCATGATCCCGTCGACATCGTAGATCGGGTCCTGATGCGTGGTGGCATGGCTGGTTTCAAAGCAGCCACCCTGGTCAATGGCCACGTCCACCAGCGCCGCACCGGGCTTCAGCTCCCGCAACTGGGCTTTCGAGATCAGCTTCGGGGCAGCAGCCCCCGGGATCAGGACCGCGCCGATGATAAGGTCCGCCTCGCGGGCCAGCGTGATGGTGTTGCCCGCGCTGGCGTAGGCGTTCTTGAACTGACCGCCGAAGACGTCATCCAGATAGCGCAGCCGGTTGATCGACCGGTCCAAGACAGTGACATCCGCGCCCATCCCCGCTGCGACCTTGGCCGCGTGGGTGCCGACGACGCCGCCGCCGATCACCAGCACCTTGGCCGGAGACACGCCCGGCACG
>JBGSVS010000572.1:0-8436 GCA_041752895.1 Tabrizicola sp. | reverse complement strand
GGCCCCGCTGCCCGAACACATGGCGCGGACCTGGAAGCTTCTGGACTGGAAAGAGGGCGACGTGCCCGCCGATCCATTCGAGGTCATACGGTGAGCGTCTGGGCCGCGCGCCGGTTCTGGACGGCCGCGAGTGTCGTTCCGGCCGAGGGCGGCTTTGCGGTGCATCTGGACGCCCGTCCGGTGCGCACACCCAAGAAGGCGCCGCTGATCCTGCCGACGGCGGGACTGGCCGAAGCCGTGGCCGCCGAATGGCAGGCGCAGGGTGACAAGGTCGATCCGGGCTCGATGCCGTTCACCCGCACGGCCAATTCGGCGATCGATGCCGTGGCCTTGCGGTTCGACGAGGTGGCGCAGATGCTGGCGAACTACGGGGGCAGCGACCTTCTGTGCTACCGCGCCGAGGGGCCTGAGGATTTGGTGGCGCTGCAGGTGTGCGCCTGGGACCCGATCCTGGATTGGGCCGAAACCGACCTTGGCGCGCGGCTGTCGACGGTGGTGGGAGTGATGCATGTTGCCCAGAGCGCCGATGCCCTTGCGGCGCTGACATCCTTGGTCCGAGCGCAGACGCCGTTCCAGCTTGCCGCGTTCCACGACCTGGTGGCGATCTCGGGGTCGCTGGTCCTGGCACTGGCCGTCCAGCACCGGCGGATCAGCACCGAGGAGGCCTGGCGGCTGTCGCGGCTGGACGAGGACTGGCAGATTTCGCTGTGGGGCGAGGACGAGGAAGCCGCCGAAGTGGCGGCACTGAAGCACGCGGCGTTTCTGCAGGCAGACCGATTCTACGGATTGTGTGGGTAACAAGTTTGCCCAATCCTTCAGCATGCCGGGTGCAGAAGGCAGAACTGATGGTCTAACGCCCGGAAAACGGGCATTTTTCCCGAATCCGGCAGAGGCCGCTTGACCTGCCAAAGCGCTTTCGCGGAAACTGGCCGACAGTAGGGGCGGAAACGCGCCTGCATCATCTCCGGCGCGAGGGGATCGCGCTGCACAAAAAACGTGACCCCCGAAGGGTCACTTACTCAGGAAGAGGTAAGAATGACAAAATCCGTATTCTTCGGTGCGCTTGCGGCCACGACGCTGGTCGCGGGCCTGGCCGGTGCGGCGACCCTTGACGACGTCAAGGCGCGCGGCGAGCTGATCTGCGGGTCGAACACGGGTCTGACCGGTTTCGGTCTGCCCGACGCCAGCGGCAACTGGACGGGTTTCGACGTCGATCTGTGCCGTGCGGTGGCTGCGGTGGTTCTTGGCGACCCGACGAAGGTCAAGTTCGTGCCGACGACCGGTGAAACCCGCTTTACCGCGCTGCAGTCTGGCGAAGTGGACCTTCTTGTCCGCAACTCGACCTGGACCTTCTCGCGCGATACCGAGCTGGCGCTGGATTTCGTGGGCGTCAACTACTACGACGGCCAGGGCTTCATGGTGAAGAAGGATCTCGGCGTTTCGTCGGCCAAGGAACTGGACGGCGCGACCGTCTGCATCCAGACCGGCACCACGACCGAGCTGAACCTTGCGGACTTCTTCAAGCAGAACAACATCACCTACCAGCCGGTCACCGTGGCTGACGACTCTGAAGCGCAGCGCCAGTATCTGGCCGGGGCTTGCGACACCTACACCACCGACGCTTCGGGTCTGGCCGCCAGCCGCGCGACCATGCCGGATGCCGACACCCACATCATCCTTCCGGAAATCATCTCGAAGGAACCCCTTGGCCCGGTCGTCCGGCACGGCGACAGCCAGTGGGGCGATGTCGTGCGCTGGACCTACTACGCGCTTCTGGTCGCTGAAGAAAAGGGCATCACCTCGGCCAACGTCGAGGAAGTCGCGACCTCGACCACAGACGAGGAAGTGAAGCGTCTTCTGGGCGTGTCGGGCGATATGGGCGCCAAGCTGGGCGTCGACAATGCTGCCTTCAAGATGGCCATCGCTGCTGTCGGCAACTATGGCGAGATCTTCTCGCGCAACATCGGTGAAGGCACCACGATCAACCTGGCCCGCGGCCTGAACGCGCTGTGGACCCAGGGCGGGCTGCAGTACGCTCCGCCGTTCCGTTGATCCATGATCCGGGGGCGCCGCAGGGCGCCCCCGTTTTCGATCCAAAGATAACCTGACAGTCCAGGGGCGCCGACCCCGGAACCACCGGGCAACCCGGGGCCGACTTCGGGAAACAGGGGGTAACGATGGCTTTGGCCACGGACGTGCCGAAAGATGGCTTTCGGCTCTCGATGCTTATCTACGATACGCGCTATCGGTCCTACACCATCCAGGTCGTGGTGCTGGTGCTGTTCGCTATGGCGGTGGCCTGGCTGCTGAACAATACGGCGCAGAACCTTGCCGCGCGCGGCAAAGAGTTCAACTTCGGCTTCCTGTGGCAGCGCGCGGGCTATGACATCGGCCAGCAGCTGATCCCCTACTCGAATGACAGCAACCACTTCCGGGCGCTGCTTGTGGGGCTTTTGAACACGCTGGCTGTGGCCTTCTGGGGCTGTATCCTGGCAACCGTCGTGGGCGTTGTCGTGGGCGTGCTGCGCCTGTCGAACAACTGGCTGATCAGCCGGCTGATGACGGTCTATGTCGAAGCATTCCGCAACGTGCCGGTGCTGCTGTGGATCCTTTTGTCCTATGTCATCCTGTCCGAGACCACGCCACAGCCGCGAGACTTCAAGGTCACGGACGAGATGGTGGCAGCGGGGACCGAACCGGCCGCCTCGATGATCCTGTTCGACACGGTGGCGGTCACCAACCGCGGCACCAACATCCCCGCGCCGCTGTTCGACCGTGGCCTTGGCACGCTGGACCTGGGGTTCATGACGCTGAACCTGACCTTCTGGGCCGTCGTCGTGGTGATCCTGGGGTCGATCTTCGTCAACCGGCGGCTGCTTGCCAGCGCCCGCGCCAAGCAGGAGGCGACGGGAGACAGGCCGGTGACCTGGTGGAAGTCGATACTGATCCTGTTTGCCCCAGTGATAGCACTTTTGGTGGCGCTGGGCTTCCACCTGGAAATCCCGGCGCTCAAGGGCTTCAACTTCCAGGGCGGGATCCTTGTGGCGCACAGTTTCACCGCGCTTCTGATCGCGCTGGCGCTGTATACCGCCGCTTTCATCGCGGAAATCGTCCGGGCGGGCATCCAGGCGATCAGCCGGGGCCAGTCCGAGGCCGCCTTTGCGCTGGGCTTGCGACCGAACCGCACGATGAGCCTGATCATCCTGCCCCAGGCGCTGCGGGTCATCATCCCGCCCTTGATCAGCCAATACCTCAACCTGACCAAGAACACCTCGCTTGGCATCGCGGTCAGCTACCTTGACCTGCGGGGCACGCTGGGGGGCATCACGCTGAACCAGACCGGGCGCGAGCTGGAATGCATGCTGCTGATGATGCTGATCTATCTGACGCTAAGCCTGATCATCTCGGTCGTGATGAACATGTACAACAAGTCTGTCCAGCTGAAGGCGCGCTGAAATGAGTGATACGCACGCCCCGACCGTCACCTTCGTCCGCGACACGATGCTGCCGCCGGTCTTGCCCCCGGCGGGTGAGCGCGGGGCAATCAAATGGATGCGCGAGAACCTGTTCTCGTCGCCTCTGAACATCGTTCTTACCGTGCTGGGTGTGCTGATCATCTGGTGGCTGATCTCGGCTTCGCTGCCGTGGTGGCTGAACTCGGTCTGGAACGCCGAAAGCCTGTCGCAATGCCGCGAGATCGTGGCGGCCAGCGCAGGTGAGGGTGCGACCGGCGCTTGCTGGGCGATGATCCGCGAGCGCTGGCACCAGTTCCTGTTCGGCTTCTACCCACCGGATCAATGGTGGCGGCCGATCCTGGCATTGGGCCTTCTGTTTGCGGCGCTGATCCCGGTCCTCTTCTCAGAGCAGAAGCGGAACCTGACGATCGTTCTGGTCGCCGTTGCGGTCTATCTTCTGGTGACGCTTTACCTTGCTGCGGCACCCGGCCTGCCCTTCGTCCTGGCGTTGGTGTTGGTCGCGGGGATGCTGGCGCTGGCGCAGGTGCAGCCAGGCAAGCTGATCTGGTTCACGCTGATCTACCCGGCGCTGTGCTTTTGGCTGCTGTGGGGCGGGTCGATCTGGGCGCCTATCGTTGCGATGGCGGGCTTTGCGGTCCTGTATCTGGTGTTCCGCCTTGCCGCGCCGCTGATCGGCCTGGCCCCGGCGGCCGGTGCGGGCCTCGTGGCGGCAGTGCTGTGGTGGCTGTATCTTGAGGCTCCGGTGGCGGGCGGGCTGCAATCGGCCATTCCGGTGGCGTTGCAGTCGATCAACTCTGACCAGTTCGGCGGCTTTCTCCTGGCCTTCGTGATCGGCGTCACCGGGATCATCTTTTCGCTGCCCATCGGCATCCTTCTGGCGCTGGGCCGTCAGTCGGACATGCTGATCGTGAAGTCCCTGTCCGTGGGGTTCATCGAGTTCATCCGGGGCGTGCCGCTGATCACGCTGCTGTTCACCGCGTCACTGCTTCTGCAGTACTTCCTGCCGCCGGGGACGAACTTCGACATCATCCTGCGTGTCATCATCCTGGTGACTTTCTTTGCGGCCGCCTACCTTGCCGAGGTGATACGGGGTGGCCTTGCCGCTCTGCCGCGCGGGCAGTACGAGGCGGCGGATGCGCTGGGGCTGGACTACTGGCGCGCACAGCGGCTGATCATCCTGCCGCAGGCGCTGAAGATCTCGATCCCGGCCATCGTGTCGACCTTCATCGGCCTGTTCAAGGACACCACTCTGGTGGCCTTCGTCGGCCTGATGGACCCGCTGAAGGGCGTCACGCAAATTGTCCGCGCCGACATCGACTGGAAGGGCATCTACTGGGAGCCCTATATCTTTGTCGGCTTTATCTTCTTTCTCATCTGCTTCGGCATGTCCCGGTATTCGATGTACCTGGAACGCAAGCTGAAGACCGATCATCGCTAAGGGCACATCATGGCAGACGCAGCAAAGATGCAGGTTTCGGACGAAGTCGCGATCCAGATCACGGGGATGAACAAGTGGTACGGGCAGTTCCATGTGCTGCGCGATATCAACATGACGGTGCAGCGCGGTGAGCGGATCGTCATCTGCGGGCCGTCAGGGTCGGGCAAGTCGACGCTGATCCGCTGCATCAACCGGCTGGAGGAACACCAGCAGGGCCAGATCATCGTTGACGGGACGGAGCTGACCAACGACCTGAAGAACATCGACAAGGTTCGTTCCGAGGTCGGGATGGTGTTCCAGCACTTCAACCTGTTCCCGCATCTGACGATCCTTGAAAACCTGACGCTGGCCCCGATCTGGGTGCGCAAGGTGCCGAAGCGCGAAGCCGAAGAAACTGCGATGTACTTCCTGTCGAAGGTGAAGATCCCGGAACAGGCGCACAAGTATCCCGGTCAGCTTTCGGGCGGTCAGCAGCAGCGCGTGGCCATCGCGCGGTCCTTGTGCATGAAGCCGCGGATCATGCTGTTCGACGAGCCGACCTCGGCTTTGGACCCCGAGATGATCAAGGAAGTGCTGGATACGATGATCCAGTTGGCCCAGGAAGGCATGACGATGATCTGCGTCACCCACGAGATGGGCTTTGCCCAGGCCGTGGCGAACCGGGTGATCTTTATGGACCAGGGCCAGATCGTCGAGCAGAACGAGCCGAAAGAGTTCTTCAACAACCCCAAGAGCGACCGGACCAAGCTGTTCCTCAGCCAGATCCTGGGGCACTGAAGCGGGCTATAGGCTGCCCCGCGCGATCAGGGTGGGTTCGATCAGGATGTGTTCAGCGACGCTGCGCCCGCCGATGCGGGTCAGCAGCGCCTCAGCCGCGACGCGACCCATGCGGCGGCCGTCCTGGTCAATCGAGGCGACGTTGATCATCGGCAGGGCCACTACCGGGTTGTTGTCATAGCCGACCAGCGCCAGGTCTTTTGGCACCCGGATCCCCAGCTGCCAGGCCATGTTGCGCACCGGCACGGCATCAAGATCGGACCAGCAGAAGATCGCCCGGGGGCGGTCGGGGCCGGTCAGGTAGTGGCGCAGCAAGTCGTCGCGCGGCATGTCGGTCGGCGGGACGCGCAGCACCCGGGCGCGGTCAGAGAGGCCAAGCTCGTCCATCGTGGCCAGATAGCCCTGTTCGCGCTGCGGCGACACGTCGGCCTGGTGGCCGGTGTCCCATTCCATCCCCAGCATGGCGATGTCGCGGTGGCCGCGCTGATAGAGGGCCATCACCGCCATCCGCGCGCCCTTGCGGTCGTCCGAGTTCACCGTATCGAAGCCAAGGCCCATCGGCTCGTGGTGGCCGACGACGACGGTCGGGATCTGGCGTGAGTAGCGCTCCATCACGGCGCTGGGGATCTGGCTCGCGACGAGGATCAGCCCGTCCATCCGGTTGTCGATCATCTGCTCGATCAGCTGGGTCTCGCGCCGTTCGTGGGCCTTTCCGACCGCGACCATGATCTTGTAGCCCTTGGTCTCGGTCACTTCCTCGATCCCGTGGAAGACGGCGGGGAGGAAGGGGTTCTCGATGTCGACAAGCAGGACGCCCAGAGTGAAGGTCTGGCCCCGCATGCCCCTTGCGGCGACCGAGGGGCGGTAGCCCAGTTTCTCGATGCTGGCCTCGACCTTCAGGCGCAGGGCGTCGGACACGCCGTAGGCGTTGCGCATGACCTTGGAGACGGCGGCCACGGACACCCCCGCGTCTGCCGCCACGGTGCGGATCGTCACGCGGGTGTCGGAATTACCATCGGCCATGCTGCCCCCATTTCCCGCACCCTAGCAAAAAACGGTTGCAAGGCAAACCGCTGTGTAGAATGATTTACGTAGAACGGTGCACGAAATGAGGGAGGACCTGATTCGGCACCAGTGGGAGGATGTCTGAATGGGCCTTCAGGGGCAGGTGCGGCTTGCGTCCGCAGCCAGTAAAGCTTTTTCTTTACAAGGGTTTGTCGCCGAGATGATTGCTCCGGCCTGCGATCCGGGGACCGGCGGGGCGGGCACATTTGTCGCGCGGGAGTTCGAGTTGGCCGAGGTTCTGATGGGGGCGGTCCTGCACCTGTCGGCGCAGGGGCTATACCGGGCCTTCCTGAACGGCGTGCGGGTGGGCGACGACCTTCTGACCCCGGGCTGGACCTGCTATGACGACCGGATCGCCTATCAGTCCTACGACGTCGCGGCCCTGCTGAAGCCGGGGAAGAACCGGCTGGAAATCTGGCTGGGCGATGGCTGGTATCGGTCTCGCCTGATGTGGGCGTTGAACCCGATCCCGAACACCTGGGGGACCCGGATCGGGGCCTTTGCCGAGCTGGTGGCAGGTGGGCAGGTGGTCGTGAAAACGGATGCGTCGTGGAAGTCAGGCTTCACGCCGGTGACGGGGAACGGCATCTACCACGGCGAGGATTATGACGCCCGGATAGTGGTGCAGGACACGCGTGGGGTCGAGGTGCTGCCGTTCGACAGCGCGCTTCTGGTCCCGCATGAGACGGGCGCGGTGAAGGAGATGGACCCGGTTGCGCCTGTGGAAAGCTGGGCCGATGGGGCCACGACCGTCCACGACTTCGGCCAGAACTGCGGCGCCTATGCGCGGATCGCCGTGCAGGGTCCGGCTGGCGCGCATGTGCGAGTGGAGTTTTCCGAGGTGCTGGGCCCGGACCGTGCCTTTGACAACCGCAACTTCCGGTCGGCCAGGGCGGAACAGCACTATACGCTTAGGGGTGAGGGGGTGGAGAGCTACGCGCCCCTCTTCACCTTCTTCGGCTTTCGCTATGCGCGGGTCACATTGACTGGCGGGGCAAAGCTGGTGTCGATCCAGCAGATCCCGGTGACCTCGGTCCCGGTCGCAGCGGGCGGGTTCACCTGTGGCGAGGCTTCGGTCAACCGGCTGGTCCTGAACACGGTCTGGTCGCAGCGGTCGAACTTCATCGAGGTGCCGACCGACTGCCCGCAGCGCGATGAACGGCTGGGCTGGACCGGGGATGCTCAGGTGTTTGCAGGGACGGCCTGCTGGCTGGCGGATTGCGAGAGCTTCCTCAAGAAATACTTGCGCGACGTCAGGCATGACATGCGCCCGAACGGGGCGGTGCCGCATTTTTCGCCCGACCCGACGCGGCTGCATCCGATTGACGGACGCGGAGATTGGGCGGGGTCGACCGGCTGGGGCGATGCCATCGTCATCATCCCCTGGCAGCTTTACCTGCACTACGGCGACAAAGGCGTGCTGCGCGAAAACTTCCCGGCGATGGTGAAGTGGCTCGACTACGTCTGGGGCATTTCCGACGGCCCGATCGTGCGGCCTCCCGCGGAATGGGGGGCGCATGGCTTTACCTTCGGCGACTGGATCCAGCCGGTGGGCGACAATAGGAAGCCCCGGCCCACGATTGCCGACGACTGCGCGGCGACGATCTATCATTTCATCTCGACCGACTTGGGCGCGCGGATCGCCGGGCTGATCGGCGACCCGATGGCCAGCGCGCTGCG
>JBGSVS010000571.1:0-9974 GCA_041752895.1 Tabrizicola sp. | reverse complement strand
GGGGAGATCCTTGCGGCGGGGGGGAGCGGCTGGCACGGGGCGGGGGTCTGGCGGCGCTTGGGCGGGGAGTGGTCGGTGTCGAAGGGGCCGTTCGAGGGGGCGGAGCAGCTGTGGTCGGTGTGCTTTGACCGGGATCGGGTGCTGGCGGGATCGAAGCCTGCGTATCTGTTTGAGAGCGTGGATGGGGGTGTTTCCTGGGCGCGGCTGGAGGCGCTGACGGATCAGCCGGGGGCGGACCAGTGGGAGCCGGGGGCGGCTGGGCTGACGTTGCACACGATCCTGGCGGATCAGATGGGCGGTTTGTGGGTCGGGATTTCGGCGGCAGGGGTGTTTGAGTCTCGGGATGGGGGGCTGAGTTGGGTGACGCGGAACCGGCGGGGGAACCGGGCGGGGCCGGCGGGGGCCCTGGCGCGGGATTGGGGGGATGGGGTGGAGTTCCGGCGGGAGGATGAGATCTTTTCCTGCGTCCACAACCTGGCCTTCGGGGCGGCGGAGGGGCTGATCTACATGCAGAACCACCAGGGGGTTTATCGGTCGCGCGATGGCGGGCAGGTGTGGGAGGAGGTGACGGAGGGGTTGCCGTCGACCTTCGGGTTCCCGGTGGCGGCGCATCCTTCGAAGGCCGGGACGTTCTGGGTGTTTCCTTTGAACGGGGACTCCATGGGGCGCTACCCCGTGGGGGGCCGCGCGTTGGTCTGGAAGACGGAGGACGGGGGGGAGACCTGGGCCGGGAAGGGTGTCGGGCTGCCGGAGAGGGACTGCTTTTTCACGGTGCTGCGGCAGGGGATGGCGTCGTGTGAGGGAGGGGTGGCATTCGGGACGAACTCGGGGTCGGTGTTTCTTTCGGTCGATGAGGGGGAGACCTGGGAGGAGGTCGCACGGCATCTGCCGACGGTGTTGTCGGTGGAGTTCATGGGGTAGGTGTCCACGGTGGACAGGGTGGGGGCCGCAAAGGATTCCAATGGGTTGGCTGTGGGCGCTAAGGGTTTGGTTAGGTTTGTCTCTGCTGGCGCGGGTGTTGCACGGGCACGCGACGCAGTGTTCCGGGGGGCGGCGCGAGATACGAAAGCAGCTCCCATGCAGGCGTCGGCTGCTGAGGCCTTGACCGGGCCACATTCCCCGCGAAGGATAGGGAGATTCCAGGGGAAGTTATCTTGCGCATCCTTGTCCTTGTTCTGCTCATCTGGGTTCAGAGTGCTGCGGCCCGGGCCTATACGGCCGATCAGTTGCGCGACGAGTTTGACGCACGCCTGCTGACCGATCAGGAAAAGCGGTTGCTTCAGGCGGGATTGGCCTTCGCCAATTTCTACAACGGCCTGATCGACGGTGCGTGGGGCAGTGGCAGCCAACGGGCGTTGGAAAGCTTTACCGCTGAAAGCGGAGGCTCGGCGGCCTTTGTCACCAATGCTGATGCGGTGCTGGCCGCGATGGAGGCGTTCACCGCAATCAATGCCGAAGGCTGGGAACGGCAATACATCTCGGCGCTGGATTTGTCGTTTCTGGTCCCGACCGCAGCGATGGTCGATGGCGCACCTTCGGATGCTTTCGTGAACATGAACGTGTCTGGTCGGTCCATCGGCTATTCGATGACCATCGACACCGGCGCGGCAGCGGAAAGCTATCATGCCTATACTGCCCGTCAGGCGGTTGGCGAGGTCTACACAGTGCGGCGTCCCAAGCTGTGGATCACCTCGGCGCGGACGTCGGACGGGGTCACGCTTTACACGCGGTCTGACCTGCGCGCTGGGGGCTGGTCGACGCTGATGATCTCGGGCAGGGATCGTGACGCCGGGGCCCTGGCGGCCATCACCGGCAGCATCGAGCCGGGCTATGCCCCGGCCATCGGGATTTCGCCGGGTCGGCTGGCGACAGGTGTCGAGGTCCTGGCCAGGATCGTAGCAGAAGAGGAGGCGCCGGAAAGTCCTTTGCCCCCGATGCCGGGGGCAAATGTCGCGAAGGCCGACCCGGCGCCCTCGCCTTCGGGATCAGGAACCGGGTTCCTCGTCACGGAAACCGGCCATCTGCTGACCAATCAGCATGTTGTCTCTGGCTGTGGCAGTCTCACAGTTGATGGCCATTCTGCCACCGTGCTGGCCGAAGATGGGGTGTTTGACCTAGCGCTGTTGCAGGTGGATGCGTTGTCGGGCGCGGCGGTGGCACCTTTTGCCGGAAGTCCGGCGCGGCTGAATTCGGATGTGACTGTGGTGGGCTTTCCGCTGTCAGGTCTTCTGGGCGGGCTGAATGTCACGCGGGGCGCGGTGACGAGCACCAAGGGTATTGGTGGTGACGGGATCAACATGCAGATTTCCGCACCCGTGCAACCAGGGAATTCGGGCGGTCCGGTTCTGAACGGGGCCGGGCAGGTCGTCGGGGTGGTCGTGGCGCGGTTGAGCGATGCCTATGCGATCGAGAGTTACGGTTCGGTGCCGCAGAACGTGAACTTCGCGATCCGGGGCGAGATAGCCAAGCTGTTTCTGGCGCAGAATGGCGTCGAGCCGGTCGTGGTCGCGGCGGGGGCAGTACTTCCGCCCGAGGACCTTGCGGAAGTCGCTCAAAGGTTCACGCGGCTGGTCATCTGCAATTGAAAAGAGCGCGCTTTGCGGCGCGCTCTCACAGAGTCGGAGTGAACCCCGACCTACGGGTTGGCATCACCCGTCGAAGTTCACCGTCTCCATGATCTTGACCGCAGCGGCGCGGGTGGCGGCGATGGCGGCGAGGGGGGTGGTGTCGGGGGTGAACTCGCCCCAGCTTTTCACGAGGTCGGAGCGTTCGACGCCAGCCTTGACCGGGAATTCGTAGTTCGTCTCGGCGTAGATCTTCTGGGCGGTGTCGCTGGAGAGCCACTCCATGAATTTCAGCGCGTTTTCCTTGTTCGGGGCGGATTTGGTCATTGCGACGCCCGAGATGTTGAGGTGGGTGCCGCCGCCTTCGAAGGTCGGGAAGATGATGTTGACGGACTCTGCCGCCGGAACCTGTTCTGGGTCGGCGAGCATCTGGCCCATGTAGTAGGTGTTGCCAAGCGCGATGTCGCATTCGCCTGCGGCGATGGCCTTGACCTGGTCGCGGTCGCCGCCGTCGGGCTTGCGGGCGAGGTTGGCTTTCAGACCCTCGGCCCATTTCATTGCGGCGTCCTCGCCGTGGTGGGTGATCACGGCACCCAGGAGGGCGACGTTGTAGTCGTGCAGGCCCGAACGGGTGCAGAGGCGGCCTTTCCACTTGTCGGACGCGAGGTCTTCGTAGGTGGTGACTTCGCCAGCGGCCACGCGGTCCTTGGAGGCATAGACGATGCGGGCGCGGCTGGTCAGGCCGAACCAGAGGTCGCTCGGGTCACGCAGTTCGGCCGGGATGTTGGCCTCAAGCACGTCGGACTGGACGGGTTGCAGCACGTCAGCCTCGACGATCTGGAGGAGGCGGGCGATGTCGACGGTCAGCACCAGGTCGGCGGGCGAACGGTCGCCTTCGGCCACCAGGCGTTCGGCCATGCCCTTGTCGACGAAGGCCACGTTGACGGCGATGCCGGATTCCGCGGTGAAGGCGTCGACAAGGGGCTGGATCAGCTCGGGCTGGCGGTGGGAGTAGACGTTGATTTCCTGGGCCAGGGCGGGGGTGGTGCAGGCGAGGAGGGCGAGGATCGAGAGGTGCCGCATGGCTGAGTCCTTTTGTCGGATTATGCGGTTCTTAAATCCGACTGTTTTGCTTGGGTCAATAGGTTGAGTGTTTTAGTCGGCATTTTGTCGCGGGGCGACCGTAACATCGTGCGGATGCTTCCGGCGGGGATATTTGGCCCAGTATGAAAGGTCAGCCACGCGACTTGTCCTCGGCCTTGGCGCGGTTCCAGAGGGCGTCCATTTCGACCAGGTCCGATTGGCTGGGAGTACGGCCCTGTTCGGCGAGCCAGTCTTCAATGCGCTGGAAGCGGCGGGTGAACTTCTGGTTGGCGGCGCGGAGGGCGGCTTCGGGGTCGACCTGCAGGTGGCGGGCGAGGTTGGCCATGACAAAGAAGAGATCGCCGATTTCTTCGGTCAGGGCATCGTGGGTGAGGGTGTCGCGGGCCTCGACCACCTCACGGGCCTCTTCGACCAGTTTGTCGAGGACCTGGTCGGTCGAGGGCCAGTCAAAGCCGACGCGGGCGGCGCGGTTCTGCAGTTTCAACGCGCGGGTGAGGGCGGGGAGGGAGGCGGCGATGCCGTCGAGGGTTCTTGCGGTGCCGCGTTCCTTTGCCTTCTGCGCTTCCCAGTCGCGGGTCTGCTGGTCGGCGGTCTTGTCGCGGGAGGCGTCGCCGAAGACATGGGGGTGACGCTGGATCATCTTGTCCGAGATGGCGGCAACCACGTCGGTGAAGGCGAAATGCCCGGCCTCTGCGGCCATCTGGGCGTGGTAGACGGTCTGGAAAAGGAGGTCTCCGAGTTCCCCTTTGAGGTCGGGCCAGGCCTCGCGGTCGATGGCATCGGCTACCTCATGCGCCTCTTCCAGAGTGTAGGGGGCGATGGTGGCGAAGGTCTGTTCAAGGTCCCAGGGGCAGCCGGTCTGCGGATCGCGCAAGGCGGCCATGATGGCGAGGAGGCGGTCGATGCCGGCGGGCGGGAGGTCGGAAGGGGGCATGGGGTCAGGCCTAAGTTTGGGGGCTTCGCCACCTTAGGTGAGGCGGGGGGGCGGTTTCCAGTGCCCACGCGACAAGGCCCGCCGAATCGGGAGACAGGCGGCGGAGACGTAAGGTCGAAGGTAAGGCTCTCCCTATCCTGCCGGGCGCGGACATATGCAGATCCCACGTTGCGGCAGGGCGAGATTTCGGATTTGATCAAAGGCTGTCATTCGCCCAGCAAGGACCCGACCCATGCCTGTTCTGAACCGCATCGCCTCATATGCCGAGGACATGAAGGGCTGGCGGCGGCATCTGCACATGTATCCGGAGCTGGCGTTCGACTGTCATGGGACGGCGGCGTGGATCACGGAACGGCTGCGCGAGATCGGGGTGGACGAGATCCACGAGGGGATTGCCAAGACCGGGATCGTGGCACTGATCCGGGGCCGCGTTGAGGGTCCGGTGATCGGGCTGCGGGCGGACATGGATGCGCTGCCGATCGAGGAATTGACGGGTGCGCCCTATGCCAGCACGGTGAAAGGCAAGATGCATGCCTGCGGGCATGACGGGCATGTCACGATGCTGCTGGGGGCTGCGCGCTATCTGGCCGAGACGCGGAATTTCGCGGGCACGGTGGCGCTGATCTTCCAGCCGGCGGAAGAGGACGGCGGTGGCGGTCAGGTCATGGTGCAGGAAGGCATCATGGACCGCTTTGGCATCGGGCAGGTCTACGGCATCCACAATGCGCCAAACATTCCCTTCGGGCATTTCCTGACCACGCCGGGGCCGTTGATGGCTTCGGTCGACACGGCGGTGGTCAAGGTCACGGGGAAAGGCGGGCATGGCGCCACGCCGCACGAATGCGTCGATCCGGTGGTGGCGATTGTCGGCATGGTGCAGGCGGTGCAGACCATCATCCCGCGCAACGTCTATGCGCTGGACGAGGCGGTGATCTCGGTCACGATGATCCACGCCGGGACGGCATCGAACATCATCCCCGAGGAAGGGTATTTCGCGGCGACGATCCGCTGCTTCAAGCCGGACGTGCGGGCGCTGCTGAAGAAGCGGTTCCATGAGATTGTCGCGGGCCATGCGGCGGCCTATGGGGTGAAGTCCGAGGTCAATTACGACTGGGGTTATCCGGCGACGATCAACCACGAGGACGAGGCCGAGTTCGCCGCCGAGGTCGCGCGCGAGGTGTCCGGCGCGGATGCCGTGGATGCGCGCGCCAACCGCGAGATGGGGTCGGAAGACTTTTCCTACATGCTGGAAGCGCGGCCGGGTGCCTATCTGTTCCTTGGCACCGGTCCCGGGGCGGGGTTGCATCATCCGGCCTTCGATTTCAACGACGAGGCCGCACCCATCGGGGCAAGCTTCTTTGCACGGCTGGTCGAGCGGGCTCAGCCCTTGGGCTGACGGTTTGGCGGGATCGGGCCAACACCGCAAGCGCGAAGGCCACGTCGAAGACCGGGGCGAGGTAGGCGAAAGCTGCCTTGACGACAGGCGGCATCTGCGAGCCTCATGCAGGGACGCGGGCTGGCCTGCTTCGGTCTGTCCGGTTCGATTTGCCATCAATGGAGATCACGTTGAAAACCCTTGCTGTCCTTGCGACCCTGATCCTTTCCGGTCCCGCCGCAGCCGATGACTATTACGGCTTTCAGTCGCCGACCGGGAACATCCATTGCGCGATGTACACCTTCAATGGCACCGCCGAAGCGCGCTGCGACCTGCGGGAGTATACGCCAAGCTATACCAAGCGTCCGACGGGCTGCGATCTGGACTGGGGCATGGCCTTCGCGGTCGGGGCGGCGGGCAAGGGGGTTCTGGCCTGCGTGGGCGATACCGTGCAAGACCCCGGCAATCCGGTGCTGCCCTATGGCGAGGCGGTGTCCTTGGGCGGAATATCCTGCGTCTCGGCCCAGACGGGGATGACCTGCACCAATGGCCAGGGACACGGGTTCAGTGTCCGCAAGGCGCAGCAGAAGCTGTTCTAGGCCGACGCGCCCTGTGGTTGGCTTAAGGACGCTCCGCGGGGGATATTTTGACAAAGATGAACGGCGCGAATCGGCCTTCGGGCTGACAGCGGGTGTTGCGTGGTCCTAATGGGGGCCCGATCAACCATTGGACACCATATCTGGGTGACCCCCAACCTTTGGACACGCCAGGGGGCTGGCCGGATTTTGATCAAACTGCTAGTCTGGCGCTGTTATCCACTTGTGTCATTCACCGCAGGAGATCCCGCATGACCGCCCCGATGGCCCTGGCACGGCCCACCCCGAATTCGATTTGGGAAATGGACCGC
Source organism: Tabrizicola sp. (assembly GCA_041752895.1). Lineage (GTDB taxonomy): Bacteria > Pseudomonadota > Alphaproteobacteria > Rhodobacterales > Rhodobacteraceae > Tabrizicola. The sequence goes on along the minus strand of JBGSVS010000571.1, from coordinate 3,090 downwards.
AGCCACCAACTGCACCCTTGGACGAACTTCGGCCCCTTTGAACGTGAGGGGTCGCTGGTGATCACGCGGGGCGAGGGCTGTTACCTTTGGGATGCGGACGGGCGGCAGTATCTGGATGCCGTGGGCGGCATGTGGTGCACCAACGTGGGCCTCGGCCGGAAGGACATGGCGCAGGCGATTGCGGCGCAGGTGGAGAAGCTCGCGTTTTCCAACAGCTTTGTCGATGTGACGAACGAGCCTTCGGCGCGGTTGTCGGCCAAGCTGGCGGCGCTGGCTCCGGGCGATCTGAACCGGGTGCATCTGACCACGGGCGGGTCGACGGCGGTGGATACGGCAGTGCGGATGGTCTGGTACTATCAGACCTGCATGGGTCGGCCCGACAAGACCGACATCGTGGCGCGGGATCACTCTTATCACGGGTCGACCTACCTGTCGCAGTCGGTGGGCAAGCGCCCCGGCGACCGGGTGGAGGAGTTCCGCTACAAGCACGACGGCATCCACCATCTGACCCCGCCGAACCCCTACCGCCGCCCCGAGGGGATGACCGAGGATCAGTTCTGCGACTGGCTGGTAGCAGAGTTCGAGGCTCTGATTGCCCATGTCGGCGCGGACCGGATCGGCGGGTTTATCGCCGAACCCATTCAGGCCTCTGGCGGGGTGATCGTGCCGCCACACGGATACCTGCGCCGGATGTGGGAGGTTTGCCAGCGCCATGACATCCTGTTCATCGCCGACGAGGTGGTAACGGCCTTCGGGCGGCTGGGCCACTGGTTTGCGTCTGAGGCCGAGTTTGGCGTGGTGCCGGACATGGTGACTTGTGCCAAGGGCTTGACCTCGGGTTACCTGCCCCTGGGTGCGGTGATCTTCAGCGACCGGATCTGGGATGTGATGGCGGCCAAGGGAGAGCGGTGGTTCACGTCCGGCTTCACCTACTCCGGTCATCCGGTGTCTTGTGCGGCGGCGCTGAAGTCGATCGAGATCATCGAGGACGAAGGGCTTCTGGAAAACGCCGCGCGGGTGGGGGACTATTTCCTGGACCGACTGAAGGGGCTGGAGGCCTTGCCGCTAGTCGGCCAGGTCCGGGGTCGGCGGTTGATGGTCTGTGTGGAGAACGTGGCGTCGAAGCTGACCAAGGAGCCGTTGCCGGACGGGGTGAACGAGTCCAAGCGCATCAGCGATACCGCCGAGGCGATGGGCATGATGGTACGCCCGATGGGGCATCTGAACGTGATGTCGCCGCCGCTGGTCATTACCGAGGCGCAGGTGGATTTCGTGGCCGAGACGCTGGAGAAGGCGATCCGCAAGGTCACGGACGAGCTGGTGCGCGAGGGGCACCGGATCGGCTAGGGACGTTCAGGCTTCGGCCACGCAGGCGATGGAGACCTTGAGGCCCGGCACGCGGACCGGAAGCTTCGCGCCCTGCCGGGCAGGCGGGTCCTGCGGGAACCAGCGCAGCCATTCCTCGTTCAGGCCGGGGAAGTCGTCCTCTTCGGCCAGGATCACGGTGAAGCTGACCGCGCGGTCAAGCGCGCTGCCTGCGGCCTGCAGGATTGCCGCGATGTTGGTGAGGCTTTGCCGGGTCTGTTCCTGGATCGTGGTGCCGACAAGCTGGCCGGTTGCGGGATCGGTGGGCGCGGTGCCCGAGACGAAGACCAGGCCCGCGGCTTTGACGGCCTGGGAATAGGTGGCGGGCGGTTTCGGCGCGGCGGCGGTGAAGACGATGTCGCGGGTCATGGGGGCCTCGGCGGAGGGGGTTTGCGCTGAAGCAGTCTAGCTTTGGCGAGGTGAGCGCGACAGGCAGTCTGGGGACGCTCGGCCAGCTTCCGCGCGGGGACGGGGCTGATTTGATCAAACCGGCTTGACTTGCGCCGCGCCATCGGGCTCCCTTGGGTTCTGGATCCGCGCGTCTCCTTTGAACGACTGCGCTATGTGACCCGAGACCATCATGGCACTTGAAGACGCGAAGACGCAGGTCGACACTGCGTTCACCCGGCCCACGCAGCGGGGCTACGCCGTTGAAAACGCATTCGGCGGGGCGACGTCGTTCCTGCGGCGGAGTTATACGAAGGACCTGACCGGGGTTGATCTGGCGATCACCGGCGTGCCTTTCGATCAGGCGGTCAGCCATCGGGCGGGCACCCGCTTTGGCCCCCGCGCGATCCGTGAGGCGTCGGCGCTGATGCCCTATGACCCGCCTCCCGGCTGGGGGACCGATCCGCTGGAGGAGCTGTCCGTCATCGACTACGGCGATGTGGCCTTTGACTATGCCAATGTGCCGGAGTTTCCGGGGCTTTTGACCGACCACATCCGCACGATCCTGAAGGCCGGGGCGGGGACGGTGGTGCTGGGCGGCGATCACTTCATCACTTATCCCATCCTGAAAGCCTATGCCGAGGCCTTCGGGCCGCTGTCCCTCATCCATTTCGACGCGCATTCCGACCTTTGGCCCGACGACAATCCGAACCGGATCGACCATGGGACGATGTTCTACAAATCGGTCAAGGCGGGTCTGGTGGACCCGGAGCGGTCGGTCCAGATCGGCATCCGCACGACGACCGAGGATTACCTGGGCGTCAACGTCATCACCGCGCGCGAGGCGCATGAGTGGGGCGTCGCCCGGGTGGTCGAGACGGTGAAGGGGATCGTCGGCGACAGGCCCACTTACCTCACCTTCGACATCGACGCGCTGGACCCGGCCTTTGCGCCGGGGACGGGGACTCCGGTCTGGGGCGGGCTTGCGAGCTGGCAAGTGGCGGCGATGCTGCGGGACCTTGCGGGGATCAACCTTGTCGGCGGCGATGTGGTCGAGGTCTCGCCCCCCTATGACACCACGGGGGCAACGGCGATTGCCGGGGCGCATGTGGCCTATGACCTGATCTGCCTTTACCATTGGGCGCGGACGCACAGGTGAGGGCCCGGCACATGTCGGCATGGCTGGTCTGGGGGCTGCTGGCAGCGCTGGTGGGTTTTGCGGGCTATGTGCGGCTTGCGCCGACCGATCCCCGGCGCTGGCATGTCGCGCTGCCGACCGACACGCGCATCCTGGAGGGCGCCTGCGCCGACAGCGTGAGCCGGATCACCTCCATCGCC
>JBGSVS010000570.1:0-6824 GCA_041752895.1 Tabrizicola sp. | reverse complement strand
GAGGAAGCGCAAGCGGGCGAGGTCGTGTTGCTGGCCCCGGCGGCGGCGAGTTTCGACCAATATCCGAACTTTGAAAAGCGGGGCGAGGATTTCACCGCGCGGGTGAAGGCGCTGATCGGCTGACCTTAGCGCGGGTTTCTGATTGAGCGCTGACGCGCAAGTCTTTTGTCTCGTCGTCGGCCTGCGCCTCCTCCTCGGGGGTGCGCGCCGCGCGGGAGTATTTGAGAAAGGGCAAATGCAGCTTGCTCTTTTCCCAAATACTCTGGGGGTTTGGGGGTGAAGCCCCCAAGATACGAGGAGAAGGCGCAGGCCGACGACGAGACAAAGTCTTGCGCGTCAGCGCTCCGCTTTGCTCCCGTCGTTCGAGGCTTATACGGCCAGCAGTTTGCCGTCCTGGCCTGCTGAAGCCTCGGCCTTGTCGAGAAGGACCTGCAGGGCTGCGCCACGGGCAAAGTCTGGGTCGGCCGGGCCTTCGCCGCGGATTGCGGCGATGAAGCGCTGGTAGACGGTGGGGACGGCGGGGCAATCGACGTCGTGCCAGAGGCCTTCCTTCATCGCCTCGGGTCCCAGGCAGGCGCGAAGGGCGCTGACGTTTTTCTCGAACCGCACCTCGATCCCGCCGGTCAGGCCGTAAATCCGCAGGCGGAGGTCGTTCAGGTGGCCGCTGGCGAAGCGGGTCGCGGCCACAGTGCCTAGAGCGCCGTTTGCCAGCCGGACCTGCATCGTGGCGCTGTCGTTGGCGTCAAGGACGTACTCGCCGATGTGCCCGCCCGGTGCCTTGTCGAAGGTCTGGAGCAAGCAGGAGATCTGCGTCGCGTCCATCCCGGCGATGTAGGTCGCGAAGTCGAGAATGTGGATGCCGACATCGCCCAGCACGCCCTTTGAGCCGTGCTTGGTCGAAAGCCGCCAGAGCCACTGCGATTCCTTGTCCCAATGCCCCCAGGCGGGCTGGGTCAGCCAGCTTTGAAGGTAGGAGGCCTCGAAATGCCGGATGGTGCCGATGGCGCCGTCGCGGACCATCTGCGCGGCCTTTTGCAGGGCGGGCACGTTGCGGTAGGTCAGGTTGACCATGTTCACCACACCGGCCTTTGCGGCTGCGGTGGCCATTTCGGTCGCGTGGGCGGCATTGGTGGCCAAAGGCTTTTCGCAGAGGACGTGCTTGCCTGCGGCAAGGAAGGGGAGCGTGGTCACGTAGTGCGCGGCGTCGGGGGTGACGTTCGTGACCGCGTCGAATTCGCCCCAGGCGATGGCATCCTGCACCGAAGGGAAGCCGTTGGGGATGTTGTGCGCCTTCTGGAAGGCGGCGAGCCCGTCGGGGCGGGTGTCGATCCCGGCGACGAGGGTGACGCCGGGGATGGCGGCGAAGTGTTCGGCATGGTTCTTCGCCATGCCGCCAGTGCCGAGGATCAGGATGCGGACGGGTTGCATCAGCGATACCCCGCCTCGCCGTCGTGGTGCAGGCGGGGCCCGCGTTCTTCCAGCTGTTCCAGCGTCTTGCCGATGGGGGTGTTCGGGGCGTCGGTGGGTTTGGCCAGCCGCGCCTCGGGGTTGAAGGCCCAGCGGACGCCGTTGGTGATGACCTTCTGCACCATCGGCTGGTGGTAGGTCGGGTAGGTTTCATGCCCCGGGCGGAAGTAGAAGATGTTGCCCGCACCGCGCCGGTAGGTGAGGCCGGAGCGGAAGACTTCGCCGCCCTGGAACCAGCTGACGAAGACGGTTTCGAGGGGTTCCGGCACGCCGAAGGGCTCGCCATACATTTCTTCGTATTCGATCTCGAAATGGTCGGGGATGCCGCGGGCGATGGGATGCTGACGGCTGGTGACCCAGAGGCGCTCACGCTCACCAGCCTCGCGCCACGACAGGTTGCAGGGCGCGCCCATCAGACGCTTGAAGGGTTTGGAGAAATGGGCGGAATGCAGGAAGATCACGCCCATGCCCGACCAGACGGCCTCGGCCACGCGCTCGACGATCTTGTCATCGACGTCGCCGTGGGCGGCATGGCCCCACCAGATCAGGACGTCGGTTTCCTTGAGTTTGGCCTCAGTCATGCCGTGCTCTTTGTCCTGCAGGGTGACCGTGGTCGCGGTGATCCCGTCTTCCCTGTTCAGGAACTCGGCGATCGTGCCGTGCATGGTCTTGGGGTAAACCTCGGCCACGACCTTGTTTTTCTGTTCATGGACGTTTTCGCCCCACACGGTGACGCGGATGGTCATGGGTAGTCTCCTTCGAATGGATGCGCGCCCAGGCGGTCCCGGGCGCGCGGGGTATGGGTCAGCGGACGGGTTTGCCGTCGGCGTCGAAGCGGTAGAGGTGCCCGGCCTGCGGGGCGAGCGAGACCCTGGTGCCGACCGTGATATTGGCCTTGCCGGGGCGGCGCACGATGACAGGTTCGTCGCTGCCGATTTCGACAAAGAGGAAGTGGTCGGAGCCGAGGTCCTCGACGTGCAGGACCTCGCCCGACCAGGGTCCGTTGTCCATCACGTCGATATGTTCGGACCGCGCGCCAAGCGTGGTGCAGCCGTGCGCCTCGGCGAACTTGCCGGTCAGGAAGTTCATCTTCGGGCTGCCGATGAAGCCCGCGACGAAGAGGGAGTTCGGGTGTTCGTAAAGCTCGGCCGGGGTGCCCGCCTGTTCCAGCTTGCCGTCGCGGAGGACCGCGATCCGGTCGGCGAGGGTCATCGCCTCGACCTGGTCGTGGGTCACGTAGATCATCGTGACGTTGGACATGGAGTGGTGAAGCTTGGCGATCTCAAGCCGGGTCTGCACCCGCAGGGCGGCGTCGAGGTTCGACAAGGGTTCGTCGAACAGGAACACGCGCGGATCGCGGACGATGGCGCGGCCGATGGCGACGCGCTGGCGCTGGCCGCCGGAGAGCTGTTTCGGCAGTCGGTCCAGAAGGTGGTCGATCTGGAGGAGCTTGGCCGCCGACTCCACACGCTTCCGGATCTCGGCGTCGCTGGTTTTGTCCAGCTTCATCCCGAAGGCCATGTTGTCGTAGACCTTCATGTGCGGATAAAGCGCGTAGCTTTGGAACACCATGGCAATGCCGCGCTTGGACGGGATCAGGTTGTTCACCATCTCGCCGTCAAAGAGCATGTCACCGGTGGTGATCTCTTCCAGCCCCGAGATCAGGCGGAGGAGGGTGGACTTGCCGCAGCCCGAAGGCCCGACGAAGACCATGAACTCGCCCTTCTCGATGGTGAGGTCGATGCCCTTGATCACCTGCACGGCGCCGTAGGACTTGGTGACGTTCTTCAGTTCGATCTTTGCCATGATGTCAGCCCTTCACGCCGCCCGCGGTGAGACCCGCGACGATCTTGCGTTGGAAAATGAGGACGAGGATGATCAGCGGGACCGTCACGATGACGCTTGCCGCCATGATCGGACCCCAGGGGATTTCCTGCTGGCTTGCGCCGGAGAGAAGACCGATTGCCACTGGCACTGTCCGGGTCGTCTCGGACGAGGTGAAGGTCAGGGCGAACAGGAATTCGTTCCAGGCACCGATGAAGGCCAGCAGGCCGGTCGTGACCAAAGCGGGCCAGAGAAGCGGCAGGAACACCTTGGTGATGATGATCCAGGGGGTGGCGCCGTCGACAATGGCGGCCTCTTCGATCTCGACCGGCAGGTCACGCATGAAGGTCGTGAGGACCCAGACCGTGAAGGGCAGGGTGAAGATCACGTAGGACATGATCATCGCGTAGGGCGTGTTGAAGATGCCGAGGAAGCGGACAAGTTCGAAGAGACCCGCAAGGACGGCGATCTGCGGGAACATCGACACGGCCAGGATCATCATCAGAAGGAGGCCCCGCCCGCGGAACCGCACCCGCGCCAGGGCGTAGGAGGCGGTGACAGCCAGGAAGAGGGCGAAGACGACGGTGGTCGTCGCGATGAAGACCGAGTTCCAGATAGACCTGACGAAGTTGCGGCCGCCCAGGACGGATTCGTAGTTGCCCCAGTCGAAGGCCTTGGGCCAGTAGTTGATCTGGAAGATCTCGCTTCCGGTCGCGAAAGAGGTGATGATCGCGTAGTAGAACGGGAAGACAGCGAAGACGACGATCACCACGACAAGTGCGTAGAAGGCGATGTTGGTCAGCATTTTCTGCGCGGTCATTTCTGGCCCTCCCCTGACAGGTCAACCTTGCCCAGCCAGATGTAGAGGCTGACGAAGATCGCGATGATCGCAAAGAGAAGCGTCGACTGCGCGGCGCCGTAGGCGAACTTGTCGAAGTCGATCATGTTCTCGCGGCTGATCACCGACATGGTCTTGGTGGCGGCACTGTTGGGTGTCAGCACGTAGACCAGGTCGAAGATCCGCAGCGCGTCCAGCATCCGGAAGATGATCGCGACTGCCAGCGCGGGGCGGATCAGCGGCAGGGTGATCTTGAAGAACACCTTGACCGGGTTGACCCCGTCCAGCTTCGCGGCCTCGTAGATGTCGCGGGGGACCATCTGCAGGCCCGCAAGGATCAGCAGCGCCATGAAGGGCGTGGTCTTCCAGATGTCGACCATCAGCACGGCATACATCGCGGTGTCCACCGATGCGGTCCAGGCGATCTTCTGGTCGATGAGCCCGAGGTTCAGCAGGATGTCGTTGATGATCCCGAACTGGTCATTCAGCATCCAGGCCCACATCTTGGCCGAAACGATGGTGGGGATGGCCCATGGGATCAGGATGGCCGCGCGCACAAACCCGCGGCCCTTGAATTCGGCGTTCAGGACAAGGGCGACGATCAGGCCCAGGATCGTCTCGAAGAAGACCGAGACGAAGGCGAAGCGCACCGTGTTCCAGACCGCGTTCCACCAGGCCGGATCGACCAGGGTGCCGCGCCAGATCCAGCGGCCCGAGTCCAGCACGCGGACCGACAGGTAGTTGTCAAAGCCGATGAACTCGCCGCCGTAAAGGTCGGACAGAAGGGTGTTGGTCAGTGAAAAGTAGATTGTGCGCAAAAGCGGCCAGGCGGCCACGCAGAACAGTGCCGTCAGCATCGGCGCAAGGAACCAGAAGGCCGCGCGTTGCCGTTGCTGCGCGAGGCTGAGCCCCCCGTCATTTAGTGCCATGATACCCTCCCCTGTCGGGTCCCCCCTCGGACCCGTTTAGAAAAGACGGGCGGCCCCCGCGTATCAGAAGCCGCCCGCCGATGGGGTCAGTCAGGTCCGGGAGGACTTACCAGCCCGACCCCTTGAGGTCCGTCAGTTCGACTTCAAGAAGCTCCAGGTTCTCGGCAGCCGAACCTTCACCCGACAGGGTGCTGTGGACGGCCGACCAGAACTTGGCCGAAACCTCGTTGTACTTGCCAAGGGTCGGGGCAGAGGGGCGCGGAACGGCGTTCAGGAACACGTCCTTCCACTGCGGGATGATCGGCTGAGCGGCGGCGATGTCAGCGTCGTCATAGAGGGCGACGATCGTCGGCAGGTTCGATTCGTTGATCGCACGCTGCTTCTGCGCCTCGGGTCCGGCGAGATACATCGCCAGCGAAATCGCCGCTTCCTGCTTGGTCGAATATTTGGAAACGGCCACGTTCCAGCCACCCAGCGTTGCCGCCGAAGTGTCACCGTCCTTGCCGACCGGCAGGGTGGTCACGCCAAAGAGGCCCTTGACCGCCGAGTCGTCACCGTTGCCAAGGCCGTAGGCATAGGGCCAGTTGCGCATGAAGACGGCATTGCCGGTCTGCCAGACGCCACGGGCTTCTTCTTCCTGGTAGGCCAGGACGCCATCGGGAGAGATCGTGCCGACCCAGCCCTTGACGGTTTCAAGTGCTGCCACGGCATTCTCGTTGTTGATCGAGATCGTGCCATCGGGCTCGACGATCTGACCGCCGCCGAAGGACTTGACCCATTCCAGCGCGTTACAGGTCAGGCCTTCATAAGCGTTGCCCTGCCAGACAAAGCCCCAGAGGTCGGCCTTGCCCTCGGCACGTTCGGCGTCCTGGATCATCTGCGCGGTTTCGGTCAGCTCGGCCCAGGTCTTCGGCGGGGTCTTGCCGTGCTTGTCCAGAAGGTCCTTGCGGTAATAAAGCGCCGGCGCGTCGGTGAAGATCGGCAGGGCAACCAGCTTGCCGTTCACGGTCTGCGACTGGATGATCGACGGGAAATGCGTCGGCGCGAGGTCCTTGGCCACTTCGGTCAGGTCGACGAAGTGGTCGGCCAGCTGCGGTGCCCAGATCACATCGGTCTGATAGAGGTCGATGTCGGCTGCGCCAGCAGCAAGCCACAGGCGATACTGGCCGAACTGGTCGGTGGTGGACGCGGGCATCGGCACCAGGGTCACGGTGTTGCCGGTGGCTTCTTCCCACGGCTTCACGAGCGCTGCAAAGTTTTCGACCGCGTTGCCGACGGCACCCGAGACGTAGAACAGCTCTTCCGCTGCGAGGGGCGCGCCGAAGACGGCGAACATGGCTGCGGTCGCGGTCGCGCGGAGTGCGCGGCCTTTCATGATGGTCATTGGTAGTCCTCCCAAAGGGCGCCTTTCGCGGCGCTCACTCTCCGAATTAAAAACGCAATGGTTGTGCCGAATGCGGGATCGACACCATCCAAAACGTTTTGGAAGAAATAGTCTCCAAAGCGCTTTCGGTCAACGATTCGCTGCGACTCCCCGCAGGATTCGGGGGTCCCGCTTGCCTGTTCGGCCGGTTGGGGCAATCATCCGGGGATGGCGCGTGATCCTGTCACCTTGCGGCTGCGGCTTCTGTTCGGCGACCGGCTGGTCTTCGGACCGGGCAAGGGTGAGCTTCTGGCCCGGATCGCCGAGACCGGGTCGATTGCCGCTGCGGGCCGGGCCATGGGCATGAGCTACAAGCGCGCCTGGGCGCTGGTCGAAGAGATGA
>JBGSVS010000569.1:0-7060 GCA_041752895.1 Tabrizicola sp. | reverse complement strand
GCTCACCGCCCCGGTCGCCGCCCTCGACCCGCCAGCCAGCCGCTGCCAGCTTTTCGGCGACATCCACGACCCAGCCGCGCTTGTAGCCTTCGAACTGGATGAAAACCCGTTCGTCCGTGGCCTGCACGAAGGCAATGCCGGTCACCGCGACTCCGGCTGCGAACATCGTGACCGGGTCCGGGCCGTCAATCGCGCCGGTGACCGCCTCGGTCGCCCCGGGGCGCGATACGGCGCAGCTTGCCGCCATGTGGAAGGACAGGATGCAGGTCGCACTTGCCAGCCGGGGGCAGGCGTTGAAGGTGATCGCCTGTCCCGTCGCGGTGATCGCGATGAAGGAAAAGCAGGCCGTCATCACCCAGGCGATGACCCGCCGCGCCAGCAGCGGCAATTGGGTCAGCACCATCATGATGACGATCAGCCCCAGAAGGCCGACCAGCAGTTGCCAGAAAGTCAGCGTGTCGTCGTCGATCAGCTGCATCACGCCGATGACGGCGGCCATCACGACAAAGCCGCCGATGGTCAGGACCGTGGCGGGCCGGTTGATCCCAAGCGACGTCTCGATCGCCTTGAAGACGGAGTCCATTTGCAAAACCTCATGAAATGAACGGCGGATACCGCCGCCGATGGAAACAATGGGAAAATCATACACCCATTGTCGCATTTCTCCAAATCCTCAACGCAGGGTTGCAGGTGCCGTAAACCAGACCGTTCCATATCATTCGCCTTTTTGGTTGACTGACGACTTCAACGGGCGTAATTCATCCATATGGTTGAACGAATCGAACCCACCGAAGCCGACCCGCTGTCCCTGACGCTGAAAGCCGCCAGCGATCCGACCCGGCGGGCGATCCTGACCCATCTGGCGCAGGAAGGTCCCGCCCGCGTCACCGACATCGCCGCCCGTTTCGACATGAGCCTCAACGCGGTGTCGAAGCACATCATGGTGCTGGAAAAGGCCGGTCTTGTGATCCGCCGGACCAAGTGGCGCGAGCATCTGATCGAGGTGAATCTTGATCCGCTTGCCCGGGCCTTCAGCTGGTTCGATGGACTACGGTCGATCTGGGACCTGCGGCTTGACGCGCTTGAAACCCATCTCACAAAGGACAAGACCGATGACTGACCTCAGCCTTTCGATCCGCCGCACGATCAGTGCGCCGCCCGAAGCCGTCTACGCCGCATGGCTCGACCCAGCCACGATCCGCCGCTTCATGGCCGGGGGCGCCGACCAGACCGTGACCGAAGCCTCGACAGACCCCCGCGTGGGCGGAAGCTTCCGCATCGTGATGACCTCGGACAAGGCGATCACCCACACCGGCGTCTACCGGGACCTCGTCCCGCATTCCCTGATCCGCTTCACCTGGGAATCGCCCTATTCCCCTGCCGACAGCGAGGTGACGATCGCGCTTGCCCCTGTCGCCGGAGGCACCGAGATCACGCTGACCCAGGTCAAGTTCCTGTCCGAAGGCGCACGCGACGGCCACACGGGCGGCTGGACCCTGATACTGGAGCGGCTGGCGTCCCATCTGGTAGAGGCTGCGGCGTAGCTGGCCGCTCACGGCCCACCGGGGTCAGCCCTTGCCCAGGACCAGACGGCACAGCGCCGACGTGTCGATCCCGGGGCAAACCGCGCCCTTCGGCTTGACGCATGCCACATCCTCGCCCTGGACGATGGCGTTGATCACCGCCTCGTCCACCGCCTGCACGGCGGCCTCGTAGACCGGGTCCATGCCGTTCCAATTCAGACTGTGCCGGGTTATGACCGGTCCCGCATGGATCGGCTCGGGCATCGGATCGGCGGTGGAAAAGGCCAGGAAGATGTCGCCCGAGGAATTGCCACCCGGACTGCCCGACCTGCCGATCCCAAGGCCTGCCCGCTTGGCCAACCCGCGCAGAAGTGCATCCGACAGCGGCGCATCGGTCGCCAGGATCACGATGATTGATCCCCGCTCGCCCTCCTCTGGCACCGCCAGCGGCATCGCCTTGCCCACCGGCACGCCCAGCACCGTGAACCACTCCCGCCTACCATAGTTTGCCTGCACCAGAGCCCCAACCGTATAAACCTGCCCGCCGACCGTCACCCGGCGCGACGACGTCCCCGTGCCCCCTTTGAAGCCATAGGCGATCATCCCGTTCCCGCCGCCCGTGGACCCTTCGGCCACCGGGCCCGACACTGCTGCATCCAGTGCCGTCACGGCATGTTCGGGCCGGACATGCAGTGCGTTGATGTCGTTGAGCGTGCCGTCATAGGTTTCGGCGACGATGGGCATGGCCCAGGCATGTTCCTCGCGGAAATGCGTGTCGTAGTGGCGGATCATCCATTCGACAGCACCATGGTGGCAGGCCCCGATGCCGTGGGTGTTGGTGATCAGGATCGGCCCCAGGAAATAGCCCGCATCGCGGATCCAGTGCGTCCCCGTCATCTCGCCATTGCCGTTCAGCGCATGGACCCCGGCCCAGACCGGTTGCGGACGGCCCTTGTCCGGTCGGGGGCGGATCGCCGTGACCCCGGTCCGCATCGAGCGGGAGGGGTCGGTCAGCGTGGTGAAGCCGACCATGACACCTGCGACATCGGTGATCGCATTCCATGGCCCTGGCGTGCCGGGGAAAGGCAGGCCCAGTTCACGGGCGCGGGGTTTCGGCATCGCTTCAGCCTCCATTGTCCGCCCGACCCTAGGCGAGCCACACCCGGCTGGCGAACCGTCCCCCCTTTCCCTTCGCCGTCAAACAGGCGAACATCGCCCCGAACCCCAGCACGAGGCCCCCATGCACCGCCGTTCCGTCGCCGTCTTCGACCGCTTCCTCTCTGCCCTTGGCACCATCCTCGACAAGGCCGAGGCGCATTGCACCGCAAAGGGGATCAAGCCCGAGGTGATCCTTGCCGCGCGCCTCTTCCCCGATATGTTCTCCTTCACCCGCCAGGTCCAACTGGCCTGCGACTTCGCTTCGCGCGGCACCGCCCGGCTGGCGGGGCAAGAACCGAAAGTCTTCCCCGACCATGAGACGACCTTCGCCGAGCTGCGCGACCGCATCAGTGCCGCGCGCGGCTACATGGGCAGCTTTCAGGCCGCCGACTTCGCCCATGCCGACACGCGCGAGGTGAAGTTCAAGGCCGGGGGGCACGACATGGTGCTGAAGGGCGACGAATACCTGTCCTTCTACATCCTCCCGCAGTTCTTCTTCCACGTCACCACCGCCTACGACATCCTGCGCGCGAACGGGGTGGAGCTTGGCAAGCGCGACTATATGGGCGCCCCGTGAGCGTCGGCTTGAGGGCGGTCCTGATCATCGACATGCAGGAAGGGATGGCCGACCGCATCCGTGCGGGCCGTCCCACCGCCACCCCCGACGCGCCCGACCGGATCGAAGCACTTCTGTCTGACGCCCGGGCGACCCGCACCCCGGTCATCCACGTCCTGCACGACGACCCCAACCCGGCCTCGCCCTTCCGCAAGGGCGAACCGGGGGCTGAACCCATGCCTTGCGCGGTCCCAAAGGCGGGCGAGACGGTGTTCTGGAAACACGGCTCCTCCGCCTTCCACGGCACTGACCTTGATGCACACCTGAAGGCGCAGGGCATCACCGACCTTGTCGTCGCGGGGGCCGTCGCGGCCTTCTGCGTGACCTCGACCGTGCGGCAGGCCTCCGACCTTGGCTACCGCGTGCTTCTGCCGCAGGACGCTTTGCTGGGGTTTGATCTCTCCGCGCATGACGGTGGCCAGATCGATGCGGGCACCGTGTTTCGCGTCACCCTGTCGCTGCTTGGTGCCGATTTCGCGACGCTGACCACAGTCGGGGACCTTGCCGCTCAGGCTGCCTGAGGCGCTGTGCCCGGCAGCGCCTTGGTCCCGTCCGCATCCGCCGCCCGCGCGGCCAGCACCGCCACCAGGATCAGCACCAGCGACAGTCCGGCATAGGTAGGCCGAAAGCCCACATGCTCGGCCAAAAAGCCGATAGAGGACGGCGCGACAAGGATGCCGCAGTAGCCGACCATGGTGACGATGGAAATCGCGCTGGCCGAAGGCAGCCCTGGGTGGTTTCCGGCGGCCGAGAACAGGATCGGCACCATGTTCGCGATCCCAAGGCCGGCCACGAAGAAGCTGACAATGACCACCCAGTCATTGGGGGCAACTGCCCCGCCCATCATCCCTGCGGCCCCCAGCAAGCCAGAGATGCGCAGCGTTCGCACCGCTCCAAGGCGGTTTCGCATTGTATCCCCGGCAAAACGCATCAGCGCCATCGCACCCGCGAAGAAGGCGAACCCAAGGCCCGAGACGAACACATCCGACCCGAGTTCCTTCTGCATGTAGATCGCCGCCCAATCCAGAACCGCGCCTTCCGGCACCATCGAGGCAAGTGCCAGGAATCCCAGCAGCCAGACATGGAAATCCTTGGGGAAAAGCTTCGTCTTCGGCGCGGCCACCGCTTCGGCCACCTCGGGTTTCGGCACGTCGGGCAGCAGGAACGGCATCGCCGCCACGACCACCACCGCCACCACCGCTGCGGTCAGCAGCGACTGCACCTCGGACCCCCAATGCGCGATGACCCAGGCCCCCGCCGATCCGCCGATAAAGCCGCCAAGGCTCCAGAACCCGTGCGAGGACGACATGATCGCCTTCGACAGACGCCGCTCGATCACCACGGCCTGAGAATTCATCGCCACGTCCATGCAGCCCGCCATGGCCCCGAAGACCGCCATGAACAGCGCGAGGACCCAGAGGTTCGGCGAAAAGACCACCATCGGCAGCACCGGGATCAGCGCCAAGGAGAACAGCGACAACACCCGCCGCCCGCCATAAAGGCTGATCAGCCGCCCGGCGAACAGCATCGCTGACACTGCGCCAAGGCCAAGGACCAGGATCAGCAGCCCCAGCACCGACTCTGTGACGTTGTGGCGCGGCATCAGAAGCGGGATCTGCGGTGCCCAGGCCCCCATGACAAAGCCGTTGGCCATGAACATCGCCGCCACCGCCCACCGCGCCCGCGCTGCCCGTGTCTCCGCCTGCATCATCCGACCCTCGATTGTTAGCGCCGGTCATATGCGTCTTGCCGGGCAGGCGAAAGGGGAGGGCGATCAATCCATATTGCAGCGCTGAAATCAGCGATAGCGGCGCGGTATGGTCTTGGCGATGTTCGAGGCGATGTTCGATGCACTCCACCCTGTCAGCTTGCGCAAAAGGGCCGCCTCCTCCTGGATCCGTTTGCGCATTTCAGTGACATAGTCCTGACCTTCGGTGCAGGTGATCTCGCCCTTGAACGGGTGGTTCATCACATAGCGGCCCTGGAAATTCTCGTGGTCGTCGGTGACGGCGAACTTCAGGTCCTCGAAAAAGCCATCCGGCCCATAGCGGATGTGAAGCCGGGTCGCGAAGACGTTCGGAGTGGCGACATCGGCCTTGCGCAGCCAGCCGACGCCCAGCTCCTGGAACTCGGCCAGGGTCAGAGGATCGTCGGCGCAGGGGTCGCACCAGGCCATGTCCCAGGCATATTCAAGGAAGGCCCCGCCATTCCCCGCCGCCTTGTCGAACATCGCCCGGTAGAACTGCGGAAAGACCTGGGCGACGAAGACCGGCACGTTCACGTCCGAAGGGATCTCCTTCGTCATGTAGTTGGTCAGCACCGTGCGCCCCTTCCGCGTCAGTGCCAGCACGATCAGGTCCTGCGGCCCGTCACCGTTCAGCTTGCCCAGCTGGATCGGCAGCATGAAGTCCTTGGACCGGAAGGTCAGCTGCAACGGCTCCAGTTCCTGCGCCGCCTTGGCCGAATGGCGCGACAGGTTCACCTTCGCCACGAAGAACTTCATGCCCATGGTGATGTAGCCTTCCAGCGCCGCCTCGGCCCCGTCCGGCAGCTTGTAGCCCCCGCCGCGCAGGAATTCGGCCAGCCCGTCCGACTGCCGGGCAGAAAGCATCTGGATGTCATAGGAGCCGACCGCGAACTCGCGCTCGATCGTCACCCCTAGCGCCCTGGCCCCGTCGCGGCGTTCCTTGCGGGTGGGGCCGCCCTCGGCGGCAGTGACGGGGGCAGCTTCGTAAAGGATCTCCGGCTCGCACGGGTCCCCGTCGAGATACTCTACCAATCGCGGCGCGGTGTAGCGGTCCAGATGCGCCACAGTAGCCGAGCGGACGGTCTTGACCTGGCTCCGGTCCAGGACCGAGGGCGTCGGCACGATCATCGCGAAGTCGGATGGCTCTCCGCGGTAGTCCGACGACATGGTGATCACCGAAGTGTCGTTGACCCGGGTGTAGACGACAGTCGAGGCCTTGTTGAACAACTCCCCATCCGCCCGGGCGACGTAAAAGCCGCAAAAGGCCTGCGCGGCGGGGGCAAACAGCGTCAGACAGGCGGCGATCAACAGGCGGGGCAGGGGGTGCATGAACCTCTCCACTGAAATGCACTATGCCGAAAGGCTGCCCGCGCCCGCCCTGTTATGCAATGACAATCCCCAAGCTGCTTTGCCCTTTTGCAAATACTCCACGGGTGGTCTGGAGGGTGTGAAACCCTCCAGTCCCATGCCAGCCACGAAGCACTACCCTCAGGTCCCGCGCGGCTTCGCCCTCACCGTTGGCTCGGCCACTGTCGGATCCTCGGGCCAGGGGTGGCGCGGATAGGCCCCGCGCATGTCCTTCCGGACATCGGCGTAGGATGTCGCCCAGAACCGTGGCAGGTCGGTTGTGACCTGCACAGGCGCCCTTGCGGGTGACAGCAGCGTCACCCGGATCGGCATCCGCGCGGCACCCACCACGGGATGGACGGTGACCCCGAACATCTCCTGCAAGCGCACCTCGATCGATGGCACCTCGCCGTCGTAGTCGATGGGCAGCTTCCGCCCCAAGGGAGTCTCGAAATGCCCCGGCACCAGCCGGTCCATCTCGGCCAGCCGGTCCCAGCCCAGCAGCCCCTGCAGCGCTGGAACCAGATCGAAACCCCGGATATCCGACTCTGTCCTGACACCCGTCATAAGGGGCAAAAGCCAGTCCTCGGCCGATGCCAGAAGGTCCGCATCCTCAACCCCCGGCCAGCCCTCGCCCCGCGCCAGTCGCGCCCGCGCCCGCAGCCGCCG